>JAOZQN010000252.1 GCA_029932195.1 Bacteroidales bacterium
AAAATAAAAACTTGTAAAATAAAGACTAAAGATGCTCCGAAACTTCAGTAAAATAATAAAAAGCAAGCAAATTAATTTTTATTTTCTAAAACCAAAAAGTCAAGCTAAAAATTAGCTTGACTTTTTTTACTCTGAAACAAAACTTTTTAATGAAAAAATTGACTTTTAAAAATAAAAATTCTATTTTTGTAAAAAACTAAAAAAGTTGAAATTATGTTAAACAACGAAATAGAATTAAAAGGAAGTTATAGCTTTTCTAAAATTACTTATAAAATTTTACGAAAAATAACAAATATAACATTAGAAGACCGAAATAATAAATTTGATGAATGGTTTAATTATCTATATAAAATAACAAAAGAAGAGGAGCAGTTTTTGCAAAAATTGATAAATAAAGAACAAAAATATTTTAAATATTTTAACGAAGAAATGCAAAAAGCTTCTTTTATTATTCCTTTGTTATCCAAAATAGATTTTGTGCAAGAAAATTTTAGAGACTGGTATGAATACAGTATTTCAGGAATAGTAAATGGTTATGAATTATCGGGTAATATAGATTTTATGCTTGCAAGTGGCACAATAGAACCAGAAACCCCATACTTTTTTATTCAAGAATTTAAAAAATCTAAAACAAACTCCGACCCAGACTTTCAATTATTAGCAGAAATGGCAGTAGCTATGGAAATAAATAAAACAAACTCAATAAAAGGAGTTTATAATATTGGTAGATTTTGGTATTTTATTATATTAGAAAAAATAAATATTGATAAATATCAATATTTTGAATCCGATGTTTTTGATTGCTTAAAAATAAAAGACTTAAAACAAATTTATATCAACCTACAAGCTGTAAAATTAAAATATTGTAAATAGTATTTGGCTTTGCAAAGCGATGAGAAAGCTAATAGCCAAAAAAAGTCAAGCTAAAATTTTAGCTTGACTTTTTTTATTGCAAATATTTATTTTTTTAGTATTTTTGAAAAATTAAATTTTCTCAAAAACAAAACAACCAACAAATGCAAAAAATAGAAAAATACAAGCCAAAAAATCATGTTCGTATAGTCTCTGCCGCTTCGTTGTTCGATGGACACGATGCCGCTATAAATGTTATGCGAAGAATTTTGCAAAGCACAGGAGCAGAAGTTATTCACTTGGGACACAACCGCTCCGTGCAAGAAATTGTGGACTGTGCAATTCAGGAAGACGCACAGGCAATTGCTTTAACTTCTTATCAGGGAGGGCATATTGAGTTTATGAAATATATGTTTGACTTGCTTAAAGAAAACAATGCCGAGCAGATAAAAATATTTGCTGGAGGAGGAGGAGTTATTTTACCAGACGAAGTTAAAGAGCTTCAAAACTATGGTATTGAACGCATATATTCGCCAGACGATGGTAGAAAAATGGGCTTGCAAGGAATGATAAACGATGTTATCCAAAAATCTGATTTCCCGACAGGAAACATCAAAAAATTGGAACTTGATAAAATTAAAGATAAAAATACAAATGCAATAGCACAAGCAATTTCGGCTTGCGAAAATTATAGAGACAATATAAATATTGATTTACAAACAATTAAAGACAATGCCGAAAAATCTAATGTTCCAGTAATTGGAATTACGGGGACTGGCGGAGCAGGAAAATCGTCGCTAATTGATGAGCTGGTTTTGAGATTCTTGAACAATTCTACCGATAAAACTATTGCCGTAATTTCTGTTGACCCTTCTCGCAGAAAAACTGGCGGGGCTTTGCTCGGAGACCGTATCCGGATGAACTCCATTAATAATGAACGAGTTTACATGCGTTCGCTTGCTACACGTGGGGCAAATTTGGCTCTTTCAAAATATGTGCAAGATGCGGTGGACATCGCAAAATATGCTAATTTTGATTTAGTAATTCTGGAAACTTCAGGAATTGGGCAGTCGCAAACAGAAATTACAGACCATTGTGATGTAGCTGTTTATGCAATGACTCCCGAGTTTGGTGCACCTTCACAACTTGAAAAAATTGATATGTTGGATTTTGCCGACCTCGTGGTTCTCAACAAGTTTGATAAAAAAGGAGCATTGGACGCAATTAGAGATGTGAAAAAACAATATCAGAGAAATCGTGAACTTTTTGAGGCGAGTATTGATGATATGCCTGTCTATGGCACTGTGGCTTCGCAGTTTAACGACGACGGTGTGAACGAATTTTTTAATCAATTAATAAAAAAAGTAAACTCGCTGGGCAAAAATCAATTTGAAATATCTGAAAATGATAAGCCAAACAAAAGTGAGAAGATTTATATTATCCCACCAAATAAAACTCGTTATCTTTCGGAAATTTCTGAAACTATAAGAAATTATAATAAAGAAGTTGAGAAACAAAAAGTGCTTGCTCACAAACTAAATGCACTAAATACAACTCTCAGACTTATTCAACAAGACGAAGATACACTTGGAGATGATGGAGATTTGATTGGAAAAATGTTGGGTAAAAAATCTAAAATTATTAGAACAAAACTTACTGCCGATAATTTATTTATTATTGATAATTGGGAAAAACGCAAAAGAGCATATCAAGATGGAGTTTATATTTTTAAAGTAAGAGATAGGGAAATAAGAATTGCGACCAAACACGAGACTTTATCAATGTTGAAAATTCCAAAAATAGCTGTTCCAAAATATGAAGACTGGGGCGACATTTTAAAATGGAGTTTACAAGAGAATTTTCCAGGATTTTTTCCATTTGCGGCAGGAGTATTTCCGTTTAAACGGGAAGGCGAAGACCCAACGAGAATGTTTGCTGGCGAAGGCGGACCAGAACGAACCAACAAACGTTTCCACTACGTATCCTGCGGAATGCCTGCAAAAAGGCTCTCAACTGCCTTTGATTCAGTTACTTTATACGGCGAAGACCCAGCCGTGAGACCCGATATTTACGGAAAAATAGGAAACTCAGGAGTATCAATCTCTTGCCTTGATGATGCCAAAAAATTATACTCTGGTTTTCATCTTACCGATGCCAAAACATCTGTATCAATGACAATTAACGGACCTGCTCCAATTATGGTTGCATATTTTCTCAACGCTGCAATTGACCAAGAATGCGAAATTTATATTAAAGAAAACGGTTTGGAAGAGGAAATGAATCAAAAAATTGAAGATATTTATAAAACAAAAGGAACAAAAAGACCAAAATATCATGGAGAATTACCAAAAGGAAATAATGGCTTAGGAATTATGCTTCTCGGTGTTACTGGTGATATGATTTTGGCAAAAGACGTTTATGAAAAAATAAAATTTGAGACCATTGCAAAAGTGCGTGGCACAGTTCAGGCAGATATTTTGAAAGAAGACCAAGCACAAAATACTTGCATTTATTCAACAGAATTTTCGCTAAAATTGATGGGCGATGTGCAGGAATATTTCATCAATAATGGGATAAGGAATTTTTATTCGGTTTCTATTTCGGGTTATCATATTGCGGAAGCGGGGGCAAATCCTATTTCGCAACTTGCTTTTACGCTCTCAAACGGCTTTACTTACGTGGAATATTATTTGGCGAGAGGAATGGATATTAATAAATTTGCACCTAATTTATCGTTCTTTTTCTCCAATGGTATTGATGCGGAATACGCTGTTATTGGGCGAGTTGCACGTAAAATTTGGGCAAAAGCAATGAAACTTCGCTACGGAGCAGACGAGCGTTCGCAAAAACTGAAATATCATATCCAAACTTCTGGTCGCTCATTGCACGCACAAGAGATTGATTTTAACGATATTAGAACAACTCTGCAAGCTGTATATGCAATTTATGACAATTGTAACTCTTTGCATACCAACGCTTATGATGAAGCAATTACTACACCAACCGAAGAGTCGGTGCGTAGGGCAATGGCTATTCAGCTGATAATAAATCATGAAATGGGACTTGCGAAAAATCAAAATCCATTGCAAGGAGCATTTATTATTGAAGAACTCACAGACCTCGTAGAAGAGGCGGTATTGCTTGAGTTTGACCGCATTACAGACCGTGGAGGTGTGCTTGGTGCAATGGAAACAATGTATCAGCGAAATAAAATTCAGGAGGAATCGCTTTATTACGAACATAAAAAACACAGCGGCGAATTGCCAATTATGGGTGTAAACACATTCTTGTCATCAACAGGCTCGCCAACAACTACTCCGGGAGAAGTTATCCGTGCAACGCCAGAAGAAAAAGAAAATCAGTTAGATACAGTTGCCGAGCTACACAAAACTTTTGATAATATAGCACAAGAAAAATTATCGGAACTGCAAAAAACTGCCGCCGAACACAAAAACGTTTTCAATACGCTTATGGAAACATCAAAATACTGTTCAATAGGGCAAATTACCAACGCCCTGTTTAATGTAGGTGGACAATATAGAAGGAATATGTAAAATGTATTTTTGAAAAATAAAAAAAGCACAAAGCGATGGGTTGCTTTGTGCTTTTTTACATTCTATGAGGGAGTTGTGTCAATTATCTATCTGTTTGTCTATTTTACCTAAAACTCTAAAATCGCTTATTTCATAGTAATGCTGGTAATAATATTGGTAATATTTTAAAAATAATTATAATTATATCTACAATTAATTTTAATATGTCTATTTTTTTCCACCTTATCGCTTTTTTTATCTTGTTCCTATCATCTCCTAAAATATTTAATTCTATACTGCTTATTTTCCCAATAAAAATTGGACGAAAGTTTACGGTCATATAATTTGGTTTAAAGTTATAACTTATTGTGTGTTGAGACTAAATGTTTTCATCTCGGTGCTATACTCCCTCAAAGAATGTTTTGCAAAGATAAAGTAATAAAAAATAAAAACCAAACTTTTTAGCAACTAAAAATCAATTTAATTTTCAGTAGCAAACACAGTATATATAGCAGTATAACAAGTAAATAGAGGACTAGTTAGAGTAATAACACCATAGAAATAGGAGTTAAAATAAAAGGCACTTTAAAAGATAAGATAGCAAGTTGATATGTCATAAAAAAGGGGGAAATAATGTCTCATATAGATAACCATCTTGCTGTATAGATATTTATTTTAAAGATTCTATTACAAAAATACGAAAAATATTATTATTTTTGTGATATTTAGAATTGATTATCTACTTTGACAATATTAGTAAACAAAACACACCAATTAATAAAATTAACAAAGTTATGAAATTAAAATTTATTGCAATTATTGTATTGAGTCTTATGTTTATACAAACAGGTAAATCACAGAAGGTATTAACTACTAATTTTGGACATACAAGTGGTATAAGAAGCGTAGCACTCAGTTCAGACGGAAAGTATATTGCCTCTGGTGGTGAAGATAAAACAATAAAATTATGGAATATACAAACAGGACAAGAAATCAGGAGTATTGATGGGTGTACAGATATTATAAGTAGTATTGATTTCAGTCCTGACGGAAACTGCTTAGTTTCAGGCGACTGGAGTAATATTGTGAATTTATGGGACAGCCAAACATGGCGTAAAATCAGAAGTTTTAAAGGGCACTCAAGCAGGATAGAAGATGTAGCTTTTAGTCCAGACGGAAAGTATATTGCTTCTGCAAGTGGCGATAAAACAATAAAACTTTGGAATACTCAAACAGGTCAAGATGTAAGAACTTTTATCGGACATACAAACGGAATAAATAGTGTTGCTTTTAGTCCTAACGGAAAACACATTGTTTCTGCCAGTTACGATAAAACGATAATATTATGGGATACTCAAACAGGACAAATAATAAGAACTTTTAACGGACATACCAAAGGGGTAAATAGTGTTACTTTTAGTCCAAATGGAAAACAAGTTGCTTCTGCAGGTGCAGATAAAACGATAAGATTATGGGATACTCAAACAGGACAAATAGTAAGAGTTTTTAAAGGACATACTGAAGGAATAAATACTCTTGCTTTTAGTCTTGATGGTAACCATATTGCTTCAGGTGGCTTTGATTTTGTCGTGAAAATTTGGAATGTTCAAACAGGAAAAGAAACAAGAAATCTAAAAGGAAATATAGGTTGGATATCTAGTATTGCTTTTTGTCCAAATAACAAAGACATTGTTATTAGTGGATTTATTAATGAAACCATAGAGTTATGGAATTGGCAAATAGGTGAGGAAAATATGAAATTTAAAGGATACACAGAATGGGTAAGAAGTGTGGATTTTAGTCCTGACAACAAATATACTATTTCTTGTAGTTCAGGTAATACGATAAAACTATGGAATAGCTCAAGCAAACAGACAATAAGAAGTTTTAAGGGATATGAAGCTAGTATAACTTGTTTAGCTTTTAGTCCATGTGGTAAATACATTGCTTCTGGAGATTTGGATAATATCATAAGGCTATGGAATAGACAAACAGGACAGCAAATATTTAATTTTAAAGATTATAACGGATACGCTTCAACCTGCTTAGCTTTTAGTTATGATAGTAAATATATTGTTTCTGGTAGTCAGTATGAAGGAATAAAAATATGGGATTGCCAAACAGGAGATGAAATAAAAAGTATTCATGTTGACCAATTTGGAATAGAAAGCGTAGCTTTTAGTCCCAATGGGAAATATTTTATTTCTTGCGATATGGTGGGTAAACTAAATTTATGGGATATAGAAACTGGATTAGTGATAAAAAGTTTAAAAGAACGGACATTCGTGAATGATGTTATTTTTAGTCCAGATGGTAACTATATTATCAATAACTCTGGTGCCGACATAAAAATACGGGATAGTCAAACATTCCAAGAGTTAATGAATATTGAAGGACATAAAGGCTCTATATGTAGTATAGATTGCAGTAAGGATGGTAAATATATTGTTTCTGGAAGTAGTGATAAAACTATAAAATTGTGGAATATTAAAAACGGACAGGAAATAAAAAGTTTTATTGGGCATAAACAGAGTGTAACTACTGTTGCTTTTAGTTTTAATGAAAAATATATTATTTCAGGAAGTTACGATGGAACTTCTAAAATTTGGGAAACAGAAACAGGTAAATTACTTGCAACACTTATTTCTGTAAAAGACTCAGAAGACTGGATAGTAACAACTCCAGACGGCAGATTCGACGGCACCGAAAAAGGAATGGAATTGCTTTATTATGTAGAAGGTATGGATATTATCCCACTTTCAAGTTTATATGAAAAATATTACACACCTAATTTACTTGCGAGAGTTATGGCAGGAGAAGAATTTGAAGAATTTGAAGTTAAGATTGAAGATATAAAATTTCGGCTACCCACGTAAGGTTGGACAAAGGTGATTATCAACGACTTCTCGTGGCAAGCGTGGACGCTTGCCGCAGTTGATTATGCGTAAAGCGTCCACGCTTTACACGAATTTCATTGTCCAACTTTACGTGGGTAGCCAAAATTTCCACCTCTTGTAGAAATAATATATCCAAAAGATAAGACAAAAGTAAATAAAAAAGAACTTACAATAAACGTAAAAGTAACAGACCAAGGCGGCGGAATTGATGAAATAAGATTGTATGTAAACAACAAACTTGTAGAAACTACCCAACGAGGTTTTGTAAAAGTAGAGCAAAACGGCAACGAAAAAATAAAAACTTGGACAATTCAGCTCACCAACGGCGAAAATAAAATAAAAGCAACAGCATTTAGCAATCAGCGAACAGAAAGCCTTGCCGACGAAATAACTGTATTTTACGAAGGCACAAAAAAAACAGCAAACTTATATATGCTTGTTATTGGTATTGATAATTACAAAAATCCACGCTACAAACTAAATTATGCTTTGGCAGACGCAAGTTCTTTTAAAGAGGAGGTAGAAAAAGGAAGTAAAGATATTTTTGGCAGTGTAAATATTACTTATCTAACAGACAGAGAAGCAACAAAAACAGGTATTATGCAAGCCTTCGATAACTTAAAATCGTCTGCTAAGCAAGAAGATGTTTTTATTTTCTATTATGCTGGACACGGAGTAATGAGCGAAGAAGATAAATCGCAGTTTTATATTGTGCCGCAAGATGTTACCCAACTATACGGCAACAACGACTTGTTAGAATCAAAAGCCATTTCTGCTGACGAATTACAAACATTTTCTACGGAACTAAAAGCCCAAAAACAAATGTTTGTTCTTGATGCCTGTCAATCTGGTGGCATGGTAGATATGCTTGCTATGCGTGGAGCGGCAGAAGAAAAAGCCATAGCACAACTTGCCCGTAGCACTGGCACATTTTGGCTAACCGCAAGTGGCTCAGAACAATTTGCAACAGAGTTTACTGAACTCGGACATGGAATATTTACTTATGCGATTCTAAAAGGATTACAAGGCGAAGCAGACGGTGGCAATAAAGACAGAAAAATAACAGTCAAAGAATTAAGCTCTTTCTTAAATGACAAAGTCCCAGAGTTATCAGAAAAACACAAAGGCTCTGCACAATATCCCACAAGCTATGGATATGGGCAAGATTTTCCTATAATAATAGTGAAGTAATTTGTATATACAATAAGAGTATATCGCAAATTAATACCCTTTTCAAAAGTAGATAAACAATATAGAAGTAAAAAAAACTTTGAAAAGCAAAAAAAGCACAAAGCTTTTTTTGCTTTGTGCTTTTTGCTGTTTTATGAAGGAGTTTTATGTAATTTATTCGTTATTCTTAATATACTCTTACTCTAAAAATTGCTATGAAAAATGTTTAAAGAAGCTCATAATAGCAGAAATTATATTTATTTTTGATGTCCAAAGCTCTATTTTACCTTTTTTGTTTTTGAGTATTTTAGTTATTTTTATCTCTTTTTTTTCTTGTATTTCCCCTTCTCCTTTTTCTTTTTTTTGTATGCGATTCTTATCTCCTACAAATATAGTTCCTCCTCTGTTATTAAAATAGCCAATTATAATAATTGGATTAATGTTTATTTTTAAATTCATTTATTTGGTTTAAATGTTATTTCTTACTACTTTTTGCTATTTTTTAATTAGCAAATACTGTGTGTCGAGATAGAATTTTCACCTCGGTGTTATTATACTCTCCTAAAGTTTCGGAGTTGATAAAAAGATGTAAATCAATGTTTTATTTTTTATA
>JAOZQN010000253.1 GCA_029932195.1 Bacteroidales bacterium
TGTATTTATTTGATATATAAATTGTTATCTATTTCCGTCCAGACACTAATTATGTAAAATTAATATCGCGGTTATTTGTTTTTTGTGCAGTATTTAATATTCTGATAAACAATTCATTAATACAAAAAAATGAATATTTCGTGCAACATTTAAGAATATTCAACACTCAATATTCAATTTAAAAGTTGTCGCACAAGAAATTTGCAGGCGAAAGCCATATTTGAACATTGAAAATTGAATGTTGAGTATTAATTTTTAGCATTTTTTTTATTTATCAATGGATTATTTACAGACTGTGTTTTTTTATTAATTAACTGTTTTGTGAAGTTGTTACTTTGATTTCGCTAATTTTAAAACTCATTATTTGAATTAAAAAATAGTATAATGATATTCAGTTATTTATATTATCTAAGATAATCAATATCTTGTTTGGTCGTTTTATTTTATTTTAATTTTAGTATTTTTTTTTAAACTTAAAATTATAATAACCTGGATTTCAAATAAATAACAATATTCAATTAACGGGTAAAAATATTAGCGAAATCAAAGTTGTTATATAAAGTTTTGCAAAGTATTAAAATAAATGATAAAAATCAATTTTTTTATACAAATAAATTTTTCTACTTTTGGAAAATGTATTTAGATAGAATTAACAATAAAAAATTATGAAAAGAAAATTTAATGATACAGGCTTATGCGTCCGCAATATGCACTATATGGCAGACACAAGCAAAAAAATGAATAAAATATTTGACGAATTAATTGAATACGGAGAATATTTTTCTGTAACTGGCGGTCGGCAATTTGGAAAAACAACCACAATTTCGCTTTTAAAGAAAATTATAGATAAAAAAGATGATTATTTGTTAATAAAAACAAGTTTTGAAAGTCTTGGAGACAGCACTTACGTAAATGAGAAAACTTTTAGTAAAGGTTTTTTAGAAATACTTTATTATAGTATAAAACGAAAAAATAAAGAACTTGCAGAAGAATTTAAAATAGCTTCTGAAAAAATGGAAAGTTTTATAACATTATCTAATTTTATAACAAAACTTTCGGAAAGTAAAAATAAGAAAATCGTTTTAATGATTGATGAGGTAGATAACTCAAGTAATAATCAAGTATTTTTGAAATTTCTTGGAATATTACGAGATAAATATTTATTGAGAAATAGTGGAGAAGATTTTACATTTCACTCGGTAATTCTTGCGGGAGTGCATGATATAAAAACTATAAAATTAAAATATCGTCCCAACGAAACTCACAATTTAAACAGCCCTTGGAATATTGCCACAGACCTAAACGTAGATTTAAGTTTTCAGCCTTATCAAATTGTTAGTTTACTCGAAGATTTTTTAACTGAAAATTCAAATATCAATATTCCAAAAGAAGAAATTGCCGAAAAAATATTTTATTATACAAATGGCTACCCGTATTTGGTGAGTAAAATGTGTAAAATCATTCACGAAGATATTATCCGAAATCGAGAAGATAAAAATTGGTATTTGAAAGACGCAGAAACTGCTTTCAAAAAAATTACGTATAGTGGATATACCACAACTTTATTTCAAAGTAATGCAAAAAATTTGCAAAATAATGAAAGTTTATACAAATTTATTTATGAAATTACAATTGATAATAAAAGAAAAAATTACGTTGAAGACAACAAAGAAGTTTACTTGGCAAAAACGTATGGACTTATAAAAAATGATAACGGAAGATGCAAAATTCATAATCCAATTTTTAGCCAGCGAATTTACGATTTAATGTTATCAATTATGGATAATGCTGGAGAATTTGAACCAATCTATTTTCACGATGAATATTACAAAGGTAATGATATTGATTTGGAATATATTTTACTTCGTTTTCAAAGCTTTTTTAAAGAAAATTATTCGCATACCGACGAGAAATTTATTGAACGTGAAGGCAGACTTGTTTTTCTAAGTTACTTACAACCAATAATTAACGGTAGCGGATATGTTTTTAAAGAACCCGTAGTAAACAACGAACAACGTATGGATTTAGTAATTACATACAACGATAAAAGATACGTTGTAGAATTGAAAATTTGGCGAGGTGAAAAATATCATAAAAAAGGCATAACGCAAATAAGTAATTATCTTGATACATACTCACTTAAGAAAGGTTATTTACTCATTTTTAATTTCAATAAAAATAAAGAATTTAAAACCGAGATTATTAATTATAAAGATAAAAAAATATTCTCCGTTTGGACATAAATCATCAATAAAAACTAAAAAAAAATGATAGAATTAATGATAAAAGATAAGCAAAAGTATCTTGATGAGAATTATCCTTTTGCAGAAAAAATTGAATTAACTGATATTAAAGAGTGTATTCATTGTGGACAAAATATTCAAGTTAGCAAATACAAAGTTTACAAAGATAAAAGTGGATTTGAATTTATTTGTTGTCCTAATGCACCAAAATGTAATGGCACTTTAATCGATTGGATATAAATAAATTTTGAAGTTTTGAAATTATGAAATTTTGAATTGGTGGACACCTTAATAAAACGAATAAATAACTAAACCAATAACCAATTAAACTAATAACCAATTAAACTAATAAACCAACATGAACAACTATTTGTATAATTTTAAAGTTGCTAACAACGAGCCTATATTAGATTACGCCAAAGGTAGCAAAGAAAGAAAAGACCTTGTAAAAGAATTAGATAGACAGTCTAACATGCAAGTTGAAATTCCAATTATTATTGGAGGGAAAGAAATTAGAACAGGAAATACTGCAAATGTAGTAATGCCTCATAATCACTCGCATGTGCTTGCTACATATCATATTGCAGGTCCAAAGGAAATTCAAATGGCTATTGATGCAGCTATGGACGCAAAAAAAGCTTGGGCTAATATGCCTTGGGAAGATAGAGCTTCTATCTTTTTGAAAGCAGCAGAATTGCTTTCTACAAAATATCGCCAATTGTTGAACGCCTCAACAATGCTTAATCAAAGTAAAACTTCGCTTCAGGCAGAAATTGACGCAGCTTGCGAACTTGTTGATTTTTTCAATTTCAACGTAAAATACATGTCGGAGATTTATAGTAATCAACCAGAATCTCCAAAAGGACAATTAAATAGACTACAATACAGACCATTAGAAGGATTTGTGTTTGCAGTTTCTCCTTTCAATTTCACTTCAATTGCAGGTAATTTATCATCGGCACCAGCCATGATGGGTAACACAATTGTATGGAAACCAGCGTCATCCGCAATGCTTTCGGGGTATTATTTAATGGAGCTTTTTAAAGAAGCCGGTTTGCCAGACGGAGTTATTAACTTTATTCCAAGTAAGGGTTCTGTAGTTGGTAAAGAAGTATTTGGACACAAAGACTTTGCAGGAATACATTTTACTGGTTCTACTGCTACATTTAAAACAATGTGGAAACAAATTGCCGCAAATATTGATAACTATATTTCTTACCCAAGAATAGTTGGAGAAACTGGTGGTAAAGATTTTATCTTTGCACACAATACCGCTGATGCTGAGAATATTGCAGTAAATATTGTAAGAGGAGCATTCGAATATCAAGGACAAAAATGTTCGGCAGCTTCACGTGCTTATGTTCCAAAATCGCTTTGGGGAGACATTCTTACAAGAGTGAAAAAAGATACAGCAGCTATCAAAATGGGAGATATTCAAGATTTCAGCATGTTTATGGGTGCTGTAATTGACGAAGCTGCTTTTGATAGTATTTCTGCTTACATCGATCAAGCAAAAAAATCTGACAAAGCTGAGGTAGTTATTGGCGGTGGTTACGATAAATCAAAAGGATATTTTATTGAGCCAACTTTGATTGTTACAACCGACCCAAATTTTGTTACTATGGAAGAAGAAATTTTTGGTCCTGTTATGACAATTTATGTATATGAAGACGAAAAATTCGAAGAAACATTAACTCTTTGTGATGAAACTTCTCCTTATGCTCTTACTGGTGCTATCTTTGCAAAAGATAGAAACGTTGTAAACTACGTAACTGACAGATTACAAAATGCTGCAGGTAATTTCTATATTAACGACAAACCAACAGGAGCTGTTGTAGGACAACAACCATTTGGTGGAGCAAGAGGCTCTGGAACAAACGATAAAGCTGGTTCAAGCCTAAACTTAATTCGTTGGGCTTCTCCACGTAACATAAAAGAAACATTTGTGCCTTATAACGATTTCACTTATCCTTATATGAAATAAATTATCTACTTTGCCAAAGTTTAAAACTTTGGCAAAGTTGTTTTTGGTTTACAGTCAGATATTGTGATGGAATATTAATTTGAATGTTCAATTATAATATTGATAATCAAAACGATATTAATTTTACATGATTATTTGTAGAGACGTTGCATGCAACGTCTCTACTGAATTGATCAAATATTATTCCATCACAATATTTGACTGTAAACCGTTTTTTTTTTTACAATTCTATCAAATAATCAAAACTCAATTGGATTTCATATAAAATATTTTTTTTAACTCAAAAAAATAAGAGATAAAATAACTCTTCTTTTCTAAAAAATATAATAACGTATTCCTATTCCAAAATAAGAAGCACTAAATCCTTTGACTGGCTGATTTACTGGCTGTTCTTCAAATTTCATTTTTAATATCATTGAATAATTAATAGAAAACTTATCAGAAAATGGAGTAGAAACATTCCAAAAGAGACTGTTCTTTTCTAAAAAATTACTTTGCGAAAAAAAATCGTCATTATTTATTAATGAATACGAAAGTTCCACTGTTACAGGATAAGGACTTAGAAAATTATTAAATTTAGAATACACACCAAAATATGGATATATTTCTAATATTTTTGTTGGTCTATCGTAGTAAAAAAAACTATTATATTTTAACCCATAAGCATCTTTATTTTTACCTCTACTTATAGTTAAAAGTTCTAAATTATAATTCACATTTGGCACAAGCTCTCCATTGAGAGCATACAAATCAAAAGACGGATAAAATTGAATTACAGCAGTTCTCTTTTCTTTAAAAAAATATTTTTCAGTTATTTTATTATTTTCAAAAGTATATTTACAAAAGTCTAATTTGTTTTTTCTCAATTTATAATCTTTATTTTCAGCGTTTATATCCGTTATTAATTTATCTATATTTATATTTTTCAGATATTTAAAATCATCAATATTATTAAAACTAAAAATCAATTTATTAGTCTTATCAATTTGAATATATGCTGAATGCAAAAAATTATCAGAACTGATATAATTTCCATTCTCAATAAAACATTTTCGTTCGGTAATTGGTTTGTATTCTATTGTTAATGAGCTTAATTGATCTTGATTAAACTCTGTTTTTTTCTTCTTCCTTGGCTCTTTTTGTTGTTGATATAAAATAGAATTTTCCTTATTATTAAGAAAAAAAGTATCTTTTACAATCATAAAATCTCGTTCAAAAGCTCTGAACAGAGAATCTACGTTTTTAAGCTCTGTTATTTTTTTTGCATTTTTCACTATCAAGGTGAGCCTGACCGAGTTCTCTACATAAATTTCTAAAGTGTCGCTTTGTGCTTTGAGCAGAAAACTGCTGGTAATTAGAAATATTAAAATACTTGTTTTTAAAATCGTCTTTTTCATAATTTGCTAATTTAAAGGTATTTGATATTTAAGAAATGAAGTTTTATTTTTAACATAATATTCAGTATTTTTGGGAGACTGCCTGCGTCCTATTTTAAATTTTATGTTTATTTTTTCGCTGTTATTTATTTTTTGATTAGAAAAATCATATTTTGAAAATGCTACTTTATTTCTATCTGTATCTGTCTTATCCTCAGCTGTTTGATTGTTTTTTTCAATAAAAAAAGTATCTATTTCAACAATATATTTATAATCAAAAATAGTATCGTAAACCGTTTTTTGTTTGTAAATTATTTTCTCATTTGTTTTGTAAACAATATTTTCTACAATATTATTTTTAACAATTGTATCCAAAACAAAAACTGTATCTATTTTATTTTCAGTAGTATAATTAGTCTTAAAATTATTTAATTTATTGATATAAAAAACATTTAAAAGCAAGACAGCAATAATTGAAGCCGCCATATAATAAACCCAAGTAGGTATCAAAATCGTTTTAGTCTCCAAGTTATCTTCTATTTTGTCCCAAACTCGTTTTTTGTTCCAGTTTTTCATTTTTTAAAATTTTAAAATTTGTTTCTGCAAATATTTTTTCGCCTTATGAAGCTGCGATTTTGAGGTATTTATTTTTATAGAAAGTAGTTCTGAAATTTCTTTATGTGAATAACCTTCAATAGAATAGAGGTTAAAAACAGTTCGGTATCCTGTTGGCATTTTTTCCACGAGACTAATAATTTCGTTGTAACTAATTTCACTTTCTACCGAAATATCATCACTTTCAATCTTTGTATTTATTTCTTCAAAAAAAAGTTTTTTCTTTGCACGCAAAAACATTAAACTTTCGTTTATCATAATTGTTTTTATCCACTTTTTCAGACTGCCATCGCCTCTGTATTCAAATTTTTTGATGTTTTCAAATACTTTGGTAAATGCTTTTATTAGCACATCTTCGGTGTCTGTAACATTGTTTATATATCTGAAACACAGCGAGAACATATCATCAGCGAATTGCTCGTATAATTTCTTTTGACTTTTACGATTATTTTTTTGGCAATTTTTTATTAATCGTCTTTCCACTTTTTTCTAATTTATATAAGACTTTATAATGTCTAAATATGAATGTAAATTTATATGTTTCTAAGGCGTTTTTCATGAGTTTCAAGTTCAAGGCTTTTTTGAAATTCTAGAATTGAAGTTTACATCTGTAAATGAGTATTTTAAAATTTAAAAAGTAACGATGAAATTGATACTCGTGAAAAATGTCGTTTCTAATCTCTATAATGACAAAAGTAGCAGAAAGGTTGCCTTGAGGTAGGAAGAAAGATAAAAAAGAATAAAAAAAAGGCGAAAGCCAATTCTTCATTCTTCATATTTCAATTTAGAGGGCACTCCTAAAAACTCAAAAATTAAGGCTTTCAAAATTATTAAAGTTTGAATTTACTTCTGTAAATGAGTATTTTAATAATTTTGTTACTCTACATGATGTTTTTTTTTATTTGATAAAAACAATTTAGTAAAGACGTTACATGTAACGTCTCTACAAACTTCTTGTAAATTGTTTTTTTGAAAAATAATATATTCTTATCTCATTTTAAAAATCATCATGTTGAGTATAATTTTGTATAACATGCCGTTAGGCACTTGGGGTTTATAGGAGTGCCCTAGATTTAAAGCTGTTTTGCTATATTTATTAAATCAATAAGTCCAGCCTTGTAGTTGTTCGGGTTGTATGTGTCTGCATTTTCAACCCAGTTGATAACATCGTCGTAAGTTGCAGTTCCCTTATAATCAGAGTTTCGCATTATTAGGGCAAAACTTGCTACGGCTGTTGCAAATCGAAAATCTTCGCTTGCGTTTTCGTAGCTTGTGTTGCTATCAAAAATTTCGTAATTAAATTCGGTGCTTGCAGTTTCGTTTGGCAATTTATATCTGATAGCCAAATTAATTGCATTTTCAATAGGTTTGCTATCTTGCATAATAAGCTCATAAAGGGCTGTAACACATTGATTTGAACCAAGCTCTCCCGCATCTGTGCTATCGTTTTCAAAATCTTCGTTATCAAGAACTCTATTTTCATAACCAATTAGTCTGTAGGATTCTACAATATTAGGATTAAAATTTACTTGAATTTTCACATCTTTTGCAACAGGATAAAATCCCATGAAATCATAAATAAAAACTTTTTTTCCTTGCTCCAAATTATCAATATATTCAAAATTACCATTGCCGTTGTTTGCCAACTGCTCAAGCATTCCTTCGTTCAAATTTCCTGTTCCTACTCCAATTGTTGTCAAGAATACACCCGTTTCTCGTTTTTCTTTAATCATAGCAATTAGCTCTTCTTGACTAGAAACGCCCACATTAAAATCGCCATCTGTTCCGATAACAATTCTATTATTTCCACCCTCAATAAAATTAGCTTCGGCAATTTCGTAAGCCGTAATTATACCTTCGGCACCAGCCGTGCTTCCGCCAGCACCAAGTTGGTCTATAGCATCGTTTATTTCGTCTTTATTGTCGGCAGAAGTGGATTGCAAAATTATTCCTGCACTACCCGCATAAGTAACAATTGCGACTCGGTCTCTTTCATCAAGCTCTTCTACAAGTAGTTTGAAGCAATCTTTTAACAGAGGAAGTTTATCTGCATTAGACATTGAGCCAGAAACATCTATAAGAAAAATAAAACTTGTTCCAAGTCTTTCGCTTTTAGGAATATCTTTGCCTTTTAATCCTATGCGGACGAGTTTATGGTCTGTATTCCAAGGGCAAACAGCAACTTCTCCGTTGTAAGAAAAAGGATGTTCGTTTGTTGGTTCGCCATAATCATATTTAAAATAATTGATAAATTCTTCTGTTCTAATAGCATTTTCTGGAGGCATTTGCCCTCCGTTCAAAAAACGCCTCGAATTAGAATAAGCTCCCCCATCTACATCAATTGAAAATGTAGAAATAGGATTGTCGGCTGTGTTAATAAACTGATTTTCAATTATTTCGTTGTATTGTTCTCCGCCTGCTTGTGGTTCGTAATAATCGCCTCCATCGTAAAATTCATTATCATAACTATTTTTTGAGCAACTTGCAACAAATAAAATTAAAATAATGGATACAAATAAAAATTGTTTAGTTTTCATAGCAGTATATTTTTGGGGTTAATATTTAATTTGACAAGTTAATTCTTTTTTTGAAATTTATCAATAAAAATTCGTTAAAGATGTATAACTATGTTAAAATAATATGATAATTGGGAGGAATTTGATGTTTTTATGAATTTCTTTGGAGTTGGTTTAAGAAACAATATTACAAAAAGATTTTCTAAGGAAGGAAATAATTTGAGCTTGTTAAATTTTGCAACCCAAATACTCTACAATGGTGTGATATGTTTCATATCGGTAACTGCTCTTGTGTCGATATTTTGTGTGGGTGGTGGTGGGTTT
>JAOZQN010000254.1 GCA_029932195.1 Bacteroidales bacterium
AAATAAATAACAATATTCAATTAACGGGTAAAAATATTAGCGAAATCAAAGTTATTAATCAATAAAATATTTAAAAATGGAAATTATTAAAATAGTAGTGTTGTCATTATCAGGTCTCATGTTGGTTTATGCGGGTACAATGAGGTTAATCAAGCCTCTTAAATCCCTTTGTCTAAAAAACTATTTAGATAATCCTGAAATTAAACTGGAAGGCAAGGTTGACATATTTAATGAAATGGGCAGGTACCTCTACAGCAGTTGGAGGAATAATTATTTTGCTGGGAATTTTAATAACTGATTTAATGCTAGCATCGTTTGTTGTTGCAATCGTTATTTTTCTTGGTCATGCATTAGGGAGGTTAGTAAGTTTGGGATTAGATGGTAAACCAAATAAGCAGCTTGTTCAAGGATTAATTAGCGAATTAGTTTTGGGCGTAGCAAATGCTTTTTGTTTAGTAAGTATTCTGATTTAAGAAATTTAATTAATAAATAATTGGCGTCTCTTGTCTTGTCAAGAAAAAAAAGTGTCAAAGTCTAATATTTGGGCTTCATTAAATGAAGCTCCAGTTTGCACTAATCAGGCTTGCATAATTTGTAGAAATCTTCACAATATTTCAAAAATATTGTGGAGATTATTATTTTATAAAAGGAAGTTTCTCTTTTTGATAAAAAATCTTCTCCCTAAGAAAAAAATATTTTTTTGAATAAAGCCCTAACACCAAGCCAATTAGAGTTGTTTTAATTCAAGATATGCTCTTTTGACATAACCTTTCAAATCGTCTGGAATATACCTTTGTGAAAAATTTTCAAAATCTTTTTCATATAAATATCAAACAGTTAATGAAAATATTTTGTCCATTTGCATCATTTGTGGTATTTTTTTTATTCTCCGTTTTAAATTGTTTTGCAAATCTTCTTTATTTCTTGATTTTGATTCTATAAAATCAAAAAATACATCTTTTATTTCTTGAAAAATATTTTCTATTATTTTTTTTCTTTGATTTACTAAAGTGTCTTCGTTTAATTTCAGAATATTAATTGTTTGTTTAGCTCTGTATGTAATTCCTTGTATTTCACCTGAGATATTAAATTTAAAATGAGATTTAGGATAATCAATCTCCGGATTTAATAATATTGGTTCTTCATATTCATTTAGTTTTTTTGCATTTGTTTCTGTTCCATCGTATTTTTGAGAGACTGGAAATTTTTCCCGTTTATTAAGATTACATTCATGGCAAGAAAATAATAAATTACTCCATTCATAAGCCAATAATCTGTATATACTTGTAGGACGATAGTGTTCTATTTCTGGCTTACGCAATTTTGTTTCACAATAAGCACACTTATTATTATACAATGATTTAAGATCTTCTTTTACATCATTTGCAGCATAATAATCTCCACTTATATTTTTAAATTTCCCTGATTTTATACCTGTAAAATGCTTTTGAAATTTTTTATTAGATAGCGAATCTGGAATTTTTGAATAATCTTTTTCTATATGTCTCATTATTTTTTTAGATAAGCGTCTAAATCAAATTTTTCAATAAACTCATCAATATTTTGATTTCTAAATCTTTTATCGTAAGCATCTTCTGTTCCTACTTTCGATTTATCTTTATTGTATCTTGGTATTATATTTTGATAATCAAATAATGGCGAAGAGAAGATTAAATTTGGTGTTAGGTTTTCAATATCAATTTCATTATCCCAACGTTTGAGTTGTATTCCGTCTTTTTCATTTCTTGTAACTTCAAAGCAAACTGGTTTTTTAGCTGTTCCCAAAATAGGAATAACACTGTGAGTTGATGCAATAAATTGAATATCTGGGAAAACTTCGGATAATAAATAAGGTAATTCCCATTGTCGTTTTGGATGCAAATGCAAGTCAAATTCATCTATTATTACAATACCAGATAGATTTTCAATATTATCAGGTTGATGTTTTGATAAACGTAAAATAATATCGCCAACCATTGCTATTATGCTTCGGTGTCCTGCGGCGAGTTCATGAAAAGTTATTTTTTGAGGATTATTTTTTTCTGTGTATAAAACTGTTTCTTCTGTTCCAACTCTTTTTATTTCAATATTAGTAATATATGGTTTTAATAATTTTAACAAAACTGTTTTTACATTTTCAAAATATTCTTTTTGGTTGTCATCTTTTTCCCAAATTTTCATTTTATTTTCAATATCAAGCAATTCGCCATAAGAATTAAATAGGCTAAATGTTTTGGTGTTATTTATTGGATTTATACTTTTATTCAACCTTGCTGTTCCGTAAACTGAAATTTTTTCAAAATTATCAGAAGTTGGTCGCATTGTGTGTATTTGGTTAAATTCGTTGTCTTTAATTTCAATAAAAGAATTTATTTTTTTACTTTTATCCAAAGGAACACCGTTATCTTCGTTTCCGCATAAACCAATTGTAAGGGCTTGTAATACAGATGTTTTTCCATATCCATTTTCGCCAGTAAGAAAAATCCATTGTGTGTCTGTTGGAATATTTTGTATATGTATATTTTTAATACCCTTAAAATTATTGATTTTAAATTGTTTTATAGCATAAGTTTTTTGTTTATCTATAAAAATATTTTTGCTAAACTTTATATATTTGTTAAAAAGATTGTTTAATTTATTCGGTTCATGTGCTTCCTTAAATGTTTCTTCTGTATAGTTAAAATAATCTTTTTGCTCCAAATCAAATAAAACTATTTTAAAAGCCAGCCCACAATTTTCATAAGTAAATTTGTTTTCTTCTAAGTCCTTTTCTTCAAATTCTGAAATTGATTTTGTTTCGCCTAAAAATATTCCAATTGAAACAATAGTTATTCCATCAATTATAGCAATTAAATCATTTCTTTTAATAAGTTGCCCAATAAAGTTATTTTTTTTACCTGCAAAGACAATATTATATTTTTTAAAAATATCTAACATAGAATATTCTATATTCTCTTTTTCCCATTCTGTGCCTATTTTCCAAATATTTATATTACTTAATCCTTTTGTTTCAGTATTGTTAGTATCGTTATAGAGGGTTATTTTAGGTTCTACTATAATTTCATTCTCTTCTAAAATTTTACATTTACCTAACTCAATATTTCTAATAAATTTTTTGTATTTTCCTTTTTTTACTGTGCCATCTGAATATTTTACTTTCACTATATCATTCCTTCCATATTTTTTTAGAACTATTCGTGGTTCATTTAAAAATTCTGATAACTCTATTTCTTTTTGAAGTTCAACATCTAATTTTTTTATTGTCAAGTTTGTATATTTTAAGAACTCTTCTTTGCCAAGTTCTTTTCTGTAAAAACGAATACCATCTTTAACTCTTTTTAAGTCAATTTTTGCTTGTAATTGTTTCCTAATAGCATAAGATTTTAATAAATTTTCAAATGCTATTTCATATTGTTTTAGATCATAATAAGTATTACCAATATTTGCATAAGAATATGCAAGTCCAGATTTGTCTCCAATTTTCAGTTTTATTTTTAAACTTTTTTTATGATAATCTAATGCTTTGTTTAAATTGTTTTTTTCATTATAAATAGTTCCAATGCTATTATAAGCATTTGCAATGTGAAATTTATCTTTAATTTGTATGTAAATTTTTAAACTTTTTTCGCAATATTCTAATGCTGTGTTTAAATTGTATTTTTCAAATTCTTTTGTTTTATAAATACTTCCAATATTATTATATAAAGTTGCAATATCTTCTTTAATATTAAGTTTTTCACTTATTATAAAAGCTTTCATATATAATTCATAAGCATCATTCATTTCTCCAAAGTCTGCTTTTATCATAGCAATATTATTATAAGACCAAGCAATATATTTTAGAAAATTATTTTCTTTTGCTATTTCTTCAGCCTCTATAAATATTTTTAATGCTATTTCATTCTCTCCTTTTTGTCTATAGATATCTCCATATTTTAATAATCCTTCAACTGCAAGTTTTTCATCAGTTGAATAATTTTTTGCTTTTTCAAAATATTTTAAAGCTTTGTCCCACTCCCCCTTTTTTTCATAGATGTCTCCTATTAGTATATCATGAAAAAGAGTTATTTTATATTTTTTATTTAGGTAGGTAATAATTTCTTGCAAAAGTTCGTAAAATGCTAATCTTATATAATCTCTACCATATTTTTCTATTGTTTCCGCAATTGCGTTAATATCATCAGCACCTTTTAAGTGATGAAAAATACGTTCTTCTCGTAAAATATTTATTTTTTCGGTTCGTTTGCTAATAAAATATTTTGCTACTTTTGCATGTAGTTCTTCTTTGTTTTCTAATTTTTGATAGCAAAATTCACGTATAAGTGGGTGAGTATCATATTGTCCTTGTTCAAATTCAATAAAATATTTATTTTTTAATTGTGGTAGGGTTTCAAAAAAACATTCTTCTCCAAAAATTGTTTCAACAGCATTTTCAGATACACGTTCTTTGAAAATAGAAAACTGATATAAAAAATCTTTTTCAGCTTGGCTTGTGCTATCTTGTGAAAGAATTTCTTCAAAAAGTCTTTGGCTTAATATATCTATGCCATGTTGTTTATGCTTAGATAATTTTCCAATTACTCTTTTTGCCGACATCGATTGGCATAAATCCAAAGATAATTCTATCGCAAGTGGATGCCCTTTAACTGATTTGCAAATTTCGTTTATTTCGTCTTCACTTAATGTTGCTTTTGTATATCGGTTTTCTATAAGAGTTTTTGAATAATCAAAACTTTCTTTAAAATCGGTAAGTTCAATATTTTTAAAGTTAAATTTGCTTATTTTATTACTTGTCCTACTAATAATAACAATTTTACAATTTTTTAATCTGCCTTTTGCAAATTCCAAAAATTCGTAGAAAATTTTATCTTCATTGTCATGAAAATTATCCCAAATAATAATTCTCTTTTTTTCATTAATTTTATCAATAAATGCTATAAATTTATCTTTTTGCAGTTTATTGACTTGCATAATAGCTTGAAATCCAGAAGCGACAATAAAGTTATCAAAATTTGTGCTTTCAGAAAAATCTTGCCAAGTAATTTTTTCTTTTTCAGTTTGGTTAAATTTAGAAACAAATTTTAGAACTAATTCTGTTTTACCAAATCCACCTATTCCTGTTATAGAAATTATATTATTTTTTTCAAAAGCATTTTTTAATTCAAATAATTTGTCTTCACGTCCAGTAAATAACTTGGAAGGCTTTTTGGGTTTGGGGAGTTTTATTTCAAAAGTCTCGTCAGGAACTTCATAAGTATCAATTTCTATTTCTTTGTTCTCTTTTTGCTCAATGCTATTTGTTGTTTCGTTGTAATTAATGTTTACATTTACATTAAATTTATCCGATTTTTGGGAAGTATTATATTGGTTTTTAATGTTTTCAACAACTTTTTCTATTTTTTCATCAGAAATAGGATATTCAAAATTAGAAAACTTATCTTCATGTTCTTTTTTCCATTTTTTTAATAGTTCGGTAGGATATTTTTTTTCATTATCATCAATTATTTTATGGTGTTTTTGGCACATTAAAATAAGATTACCAGAACGACGTAATGTATCATCGTCAGTATCAGGGTTGTATCTTGCTCCTTTATTTGCCGCTTCAATGTGGCAAACTTCTCCTAAAACGGTATCTTTATCAACTAATTTTTCTTTACAATCAGGAAACGCACAAGTGTTGCCAGATAATGCAAAAAGTTTATTTATTGTTGCTGGTGTTGGAGCTTTACGAGCCATAAATATATTTTTAAGAGATTTAATTTACAACAAAAGTAATCAAAATTTATTAGCTATACAAAATTAATTTGGTAGAGTAAAAGTTACACGTTCCAAGTTCCACAAAGCAATTATAAAATTTAATAATACTCTCGCTTTGCGAAACTTGCAACTCGCTCTTATTTAAATTCACCAACAATTTTGTCTAATTTATTTTCTATTTTTATTTCCGTTTCGGCAAATTCTTTTTTTGATTTTAAATCAATTTTTGCACTTACATAGAATTTTATTTTAGGCTCTGTTCCCGAAGGTCGGATAGATATTTTTGTGCCATCGGACAAATAAAATTGTAGAACATTGGATTTTGGCAAATCAATTGCTTCTGTTTTCCCAGTTTCTAAATCGGTAGTTTTTTGAGTAAGATAGTCTTTTATCAAAACAACTTTGCTGTCGTTAATTGTTGCTGGTGGGTTACTTCTGTAAGTTTCCATCATTTTCTTGATTTCTGCTTCGCCAGATTTTCCTTTTTTTACCACATTTACAAGTCGTTCTTTATAAAAACCAAATTCTACGTAAATATCTATCAATAAGTCGTATAAAGTTTTACCATTATCTTTTGCCCAAGCAGCAATTTCTGCAATTAAAGCACAAGACATTACAGCATCTTTGTCTCTAACAAACTCACCAGCAAGGTATCCATAACTCTCTTCGCCTCCACCAATAAATTTTTTCTTGCTTTCGTTTTTCTTAATCAAGTCGGCAATAAATTTGAAACCAGTGAGAACATCAAAAATTTCTACATTAAATTTATCAGCAATATCTTTTATTAATTCGGTGGTTACTATTGTTTTACAAACATATTCTTTGCCTGTAAGTTTTCCATTTTCCTGCCATTTTTTTACTAAATAATAAACAAGAATAGAACCCGTCTGATTTCCATTGAGAATAACAAATTCATTTTTGTCGTTTTTAACAGCAATTCCCACACGATCTGCGTCTGGATCTGTTGCCATAACTATATCTGCATCAATCTCTTTGGCTTTGTTCATTGCCATTTCTAATGCTTCCACATTTTCGGGGTTTGGCGAAATTACTGTTGGGAAATTTCCATCTACAACATCTTGTTCTTCAATATTATAAACATTAGTAAAACCAAAACTTTTTAGAGACATTGGCACAAGTTCAACACCTGTTCCATGAATTGGTGTGTAAACAATTTTCAAATCTGCCTGATTTTTAATTGCTTCTGGGCTTAACGAAAGTGATTTTATTTTATCCAAATAAATCTTGTCAATTTCTTCGCCAATAATTTCAATATTTTCAGGTTTTTCGTTAAAATTAATGTCTTCTACCGAAAGTCGCAAAAATTCGTCCACTACATTTTGGTCGTGTGGAGCAATAAGCTGTCCGCCATCGTCCCAATATGCCTTGTATCCGTTGTATTCCTTTGGGTTGTGTGAGGCAGTTATCACCACTCCTCCCTGACAGCCAAAATGACGAATAGCAAACGAAAGTTCTGGTGTAGGTCGCAGAGCCTCAAATAGATATACTTTAAAACCATTTGCGGAAAATATTTTTGCAGTTGTTTCCGCATACAAGCGACTATTATTTCTGTTGTCGTGTGCTACGGCTACTTTTATTTGCTTGTTTGTGCTGAAATTTTCAGATAAATAATTTGTAAATCCCTGAGTTGCAAGTCCTACTGTGTAAATATTTATCCTGTTAGTTCCTACTCCCATAATCCCACGCAGTCCGCCTGTGCCAAATTGGAGGTCTTTGTAAAAGCTTTCTTCAAGTTCTTTTTCATCGTTCTCAAGCAAATATTTTACTTGTTTTTTTGTCTCTTCGTCAAAATTTCCTTCAAGCCATTTTTGAGCTTTTTGTTTAATTTCTTCTATCATTGTTTTGGTTTATTGGTTTAGTGGTCAATTGGTTTATTCGTTTGTTGGTTTATTCCTTTAGTTTATTAATTTTGGAATAAATCATTCTAACCAATAAACAAATAAACCAATAAACGAATAAACTAAACTAATCTATCCTATTCATATTTTAATAAAAATTTAGGATTTACTGCTTTAAAAGAAAGTCTGCCTCCCGAAAAATCTTGCTCTTTTAAAGGACGAATAACTATGCCTTCTCGCCATGCTTTTTTATTTATAGACGAGCGTTCTATTGATTTTTCTACAAGTTTTTCAATATCACTTTCTAATTCATAATTATCTGAAAGAATTGGAACAGTTTGTAAATCAAGTTGTTCTAATGTGTTTTTGAACTCATTGTAGTTAAAGTATTTATATTTATCTATATTAAATAAATTGAAAAAATATACTGTTTGTCCTCTTACGGCAAGCGTATTTTTCTGAATACCTTCGCCCACAAGTTCTCCTTGAAGAGCAAAATTTCCTCCAAGTTTTCGTAATTTATTTTCAATATCTAAATCTCTGGCAACTGCCCAATACGAATTTGCTTCGTCTTCTATTAGTTCTAAATTTCGGCTACAAACTCCAAATTCTCCATCTTTAATAAAATATGTTACGCTACTGCCGTCCAATTTTTCGGTAATATAACATTTCATGCCTTCATTTTTTTCTAATAAATCTTGCAAAATTTGCACTCTTGTTTCGTCTGTTTTTGGGATAAAAGAAGGAAAACGACCTTTTGCTTTTCCTGCCAAACAGGCTGGCAATGGTGGTTCGTATTTTGTTATACCAAGTATTTCGCTCACATCTTTATCTTCTTCAATATCAGTGCCTTCTGGAAGCAACGACAAAGGGAAACAGATCCCTTGCGATATTTGTCCTCGCAACTTTACAGTTTTTATACGCATTTTGCGAGGTTTAAGGAACTCAAATTCAGGGCGGTCGGGCATAAGACAGTCTATTTCGCAATAAACACACAAATCTCCTGCTTTAAATTCTCCTTTTTTTACTACCAATTGCCAACCCAAAACGGCTGCTCGTTCTATTGCATCTGCTTTTTCAATGCTTTCTACATTTTTTATTCTTTGAATTGAAGCTAATTTTCTCATAATTTTTAGTTAGTTTAAAGTTGTCAAGTTATCAAGTTGTCAAGTTGTCAAGTTATCAAGTTGTCAAGTTATCAAGTTGTCAAGTTATCAAGTTGTCAAGTTATCAAGTTGTCAAGTTGTCAAGTTGTCAAGTTATCAAGTTATCAAGTTATCAAGTTATCAAGTTATCAAGTTATCAAGTTGTCAAGTTATCAAGTTATCAAGTTGTCAAGTTATCAAGTTGTCAAGTTATCAAGTTGTCAAGTTATCAAGTTGTCAAGTTATCAAGTT
>JAOZQN010000843.1 GCA_029932195.1 Bacteroidales bacterium
AAAAACTGGGGGAACTTTTATTATAAAAACATAAAATTATTAACACCTTACCCCAACCCTCCCAAAGGGAGGGAGTTCTTTTTTTCGTTTTTACCTTTCCCAAAGGGAAAGCAAAGCTCCCTCCCTTTGGGAGGGTTGGGGTGGGCTTATGGATTATCAATGGATTATTTACAGACTAAAACTCTGTATTAATTAGCTTTCGCTTAAGAACTAACAATTTAGCAAAACACAAATTTTATTAAAATACACCAATTTCTGTTAAAATAAAATAATACTAATTGCAAAGTCAAAAATATTTTATACTTTTGTCAAAAATTTATAAATATACTTTAAATTGTTAAAACAAACAATTCAGCAATAAAACAATTTTAACAATTTAACAATAACCAAATAACCAAAACCATGGCATTTAATTTAAAAAACAGAAGTTTTCTAACATTGTTAGATTTTACACCAAAAGAAATAGAGTTTTTATTAAAACTATCTTTTGATTTAAAAGCCGCTAAATACGGTGGTTACGAAAAAAAAACAATGAAAGGCAAAAATATTGCCCTCATTTTTGAAAAATCTTCAACCAGAACACGTTGTGCTTTTGAAACTGCTGCCTATGACCAAGGAGCAAATGTAACTTACTTAGGACCATCTGGTTCTCAGATAGGAGCAAAAGAAACAATGAAAGACACTGCAAGAGTTCTTGGCAGAATGTATGACGGAATAGAATACAGAGGCTTCGGACAAGACCGTGTAGAAGACTTGGCAAAATTTTCGGGAGTGCCTGTATGGAACGGACTTACAAACGAATACCACCCAACGCAAATGCTCGCCGACGTAATGACAATGCGTGAACATTCGCAAAAAAAGACCAATGAAATTTCCTTCACATATCTAGGTGATGCGAGAAATAATGTTGCGAACTCTATGCTTATTGGTGGAGTAAAACTAGGAATGGACGTTAGATTTGCTGCTCCAAAAGACTTACAACCAGACGCTGAACTTATAGAAACTTGTCAAAAAATAGCAGAAGAAACAGGTGCAAAAATCACAATTACTGATGATATAGAAACTGCCGTAAAAGGTAGCGATTTTTTATACACAGATGTCTGGGTATCAATGGGTGAGCCTGATAAAGTATGGAAAGAAAGAATTGATTTACTACAAGCATATCAAGTAAACTCTAATGTAATGAAAATGACTGGAAACCCAGACGCTAAATTTTTACACTGTCTCCCTGCTTTCCATAATAGAGACACTACAATTGGTGAAGAAATTTATCAAAAATTTGGTTTGGACGGGATGGAAGTTACAGAAGAGGTGTTTGAATCAGACGCTTCAGTAGTTTTTGACCAAGCAGAAAACAGACTACATACCATAAAAGCAGTTATGGTAGCAACTTTATAAATTAGTTTTTAAAGTGAAAAGTTATAAAGTGAAAAGTTATAAAAATTGAACTTTCAACTTTACAAGCTTCAACTTTATAACTTTACAACCTTCAACTTTATAACTTTTTTTAATATGAAAACCTATCTTTTTATTTTTTTTGCAGTTCTTTTGAGTTCGTTTAGCCTTTGTAATAAAGACGACGACCCAGATATTGCTTGTGATGAATGCTCTGGCAAAGGTTCAGAAAATATGTATATGATTGTTAGTGGAGAACTTCCTGCTTGCGATGAAACAGAAACGGTTTGTCTTTTGGTAAAACTTGGCGATATAGTAACAAGCACCAACTATAATCCTTACGGTGGCAGCAGTAGCTACAATAATAGTTATAATAATTATAACTCAAGCACAACAACTTACGAAAATATTGACGAAGAATGGAGTGATTTTAATATTGAAATATGTGGCTTTGAATTTGAGGCTGGATACGAATATGAATTAAATATAAACAGGATAAAAGAAGACGGTTCAGATAATTTTAAATACTGTTTGAATGGAATAATTTCTAAAAAACAAGTTTTTTTATAATAAATAAAAAAATCAGAACTCTTTAAACTATTATTAAAAGTGTGTAAATATGACTTAATAAGTAGGTAATCATATATAAACGACACTTTTTAAGAGGCTATTTTTGTATTAG
>JAOZQN010000255.1 GCA_029932195.1 Bacteroidales bacterium
AATCATATACAAATTTATTTTTCATCGTTAATAACAAAAAAAGCCAATTTAGGTTATAAATATCAAACATGCAACTGCTAAAAAAATTAAATTCTTTTTCATGATAAAATAAAATTAATAATTTGTTCCTACTCACTTAAAGGCTTTTCGGAGAACTCCTTGTTTTGCGTTTACACGTTTCCAAGTGGCGAAAAGCCACGTTGGAAAGTGTAATACTAAGTTATTGTTTAATAATTTTTACTGTTTTAATAACTTCGCTGTTTTGGAATTTGATAAAATAAATTCCGTTTGCATTTTCAGTTAAATCAATTGTTGTAGAGACGTTGCATGCAACGTCTTTACGTTGAATAATTTTTCCGGTAATATCTGTAATAGTTATTTCAACTTTGCCAAAGTTTGAAACTTTGGCAAAGTTTATTGTAAAGATGCCATTTGAAGGATTAGGATAAATTGAAATTCCTATTTCCGATAAATCGGAAATTCCTACAAAATTGTTTACAACAACATCAAAACTACAAACTTCTGTATTTCCTGCTACGTCTGTTACAGTCCAAACAATAGTGTGAGTTTCGCCTTGTGCCAAAGCTTCTCCTGCAAGAGTTTCTGTTCCATTAATATCGTTGGTTACACTTACTACTTCGCAGTTGTCGTCTGTTGATAACGGGTCAAATTGTGTTCCTTCAACTATGTAGGTTTCAGTTTCGTCTGCAGTTACTTCTTGGTTTTCTACGCAAGTAATTGTTGGGTTTGTAATATCTTCTACTATTACATTTTGTTCAACATCAATAGAGTTTCCGTTTCCATCGGCAAAGTTCCAAGTAATTACGTGTGTTCCTTGAGTAGTGTAAGTTAAAGCATCAGAAGTTGTTCCTGTAATTTCGCCTGCACAGTCGTCTGTTGTAGTTGGTGCTGTTGCTGTAGCAGAACATTCACCTGTTACATCTGTGAGAGTTGGAGTGTCTGGGTCTGTAATATCATCAACTATAACTGTTTGAGTATAAGTTGTAATATTTCCATTATTATCATCAAAAGTCCAAGTAATTGAATATGTTCCTTGAACATCATAAAATAAAGCGTCGGTAGTTGTTCCAGTTATTTCGCCTGCACAATTGTCTATTGTTGTTGGTGTTTCTGTTACTGTTGCAGAACATTCTCCTGTTACGTTTGCGAGAGTTGGAGTTGCTGGAGCTTCGGTATCATCAATTATTAAGGTTTGTGTTTGAGTATAAGTGTAGCCTTCATTATCTGTTGATGTCCATTCAATAGTGTATGTTCCTTGTTCGGTTACTGGTAATACTACACTGCTTTGTGTTGAGGTATATGTTTGTCCGCAAGCATCTATTGCATTAGGAGCAGTTAATTCTGTAACGCTACATTGTGCTGTAAAATCAATATTTTCAAATTCTGCTTGCATTGTATTTGCTATACCGTCATCATCTATATACCAGTCTGCTCCGTCATTGTCTCTTAAAATATTTCTTGCTTCTACTGCAAGACAAGAATATTGACAATAATTTGCAGAGAAATAAACATCTGGTTGAACTGCTAATTGAGACCATGCTATAAGTATAGCATCGTAGTTTGCAACTGATAAGTTTACATCTTCAAACATACTTTCCATATCTTCTACATTACTAATATCCCAACCACTTAAATCTTGGTCAAAAACTTCTGCTGCGTCAAACATGCAATACATAGCTTCAACACTGCTTACATCCCAATTACCTATACTTTGATTAAAAGCTGTTGTTTGTTCAAACATATTACTCATATCTGTAACATTACCTACATTCCAAACACTTATATTCTGATTAAAAGGTGTTTCTTGAAACATTCCCCACATATCGGTAACATTATCTACGTTCCAAATGCTTATATCTTGATTAAAAGGAGTATTTAGGAACATACCTCCCATATCAGTAACATTATCCACATTCCAAATACTTATATCTTGATTAAAAGGTGTATTTGAAAACATACTGCTCATATCAGTAACATTATCTACATTCCAAATACTTATATCTTGATTAAAAGGTGTATCAGCAAACATACTGCTCATATTAGTAACATTATCTACATTCCAAATACTTATATCATAATTAAAAGGAGTCCCATCAAACATACCACCCATATTAGTAACATTATCTACATTCCAAATACTTATATCTTGATTAAAAGATGATTGATTAAACATATCTTGCATGTTGGTAACATTATCCACATTCCACCCACTAATATCTTGATTAAATTCAGTATAAAAGAACATTTTCCCCATGTTGGTAACATTATCTACATTCCAACTGCTAATATCTTGATTGAAATTATCATTTGCATAAAAAATACTTTCCATGTTTGTAACATTATCTACTACCCAAAGATTTAGGTTTGTAAATGTGCTTGCATCTGTGTTATAAAAACAATAAGATAAATCTGTAATAGTTGCTGGAAGTTCTGCAGGAACACTTGTAAGGTTGTCTGCATTTCTGAAAGCATAATTTAAAGATGTTAGACCTGTTTCTCCAAAGCTTACAACTTCGGTAAGAGTCATTAAACTGTTCCAGTCCATAGTTTCTGAACCAAAATGTGTTAAAGTGCCTGAAATTGTAACAGTATAAGTGCCGGCTGTGGCAAATGTATGAGCAAAATCTCCTTCTGTTGTATAGGTGTTTGTTGTTACATCTCCCCAATCTACTGTGCAATTTACTGTTCCGTAAAGTGGTAGTTCTATTTCGGTATTGGCTTCGGTTGTTGTGAAAATTAGCACCATAGGAGATACAGTTGTTTCATTTCCTGATAAACCAGTAGTTTCGTAAACTTCTGTTCCTGAGCAACCATTGTAAGCATAAACTTTGAAAAAATATTCTGTTCCATAATCTAAATCAGTTACTGTAACACTTGGAGCGTCCGATGTTCCAAAATAAATACATTGCTGTCCGTCGTTTGCCCACGATAATTCTGCTGTTGGGTCGGTGTCTGTTGGTGATGTCCAACTGTCAATATCATTAATATACACAGCATAACCTGTTGCTCCGTTTGTTGGAGCTGTCCAACCTGTTAGAGGTATTTCTGATACTGTTGCTGTTCCCAAAAGTAATAATGTGGCTTGTTCTGTTGGGGCATAAATACTGATGCCACCGTCTATTATTGTCCATGAATTATCTGCTATAATCGAAGCTCTTGCTACTTCTCCGGCACAACTGTATTTACTGTCTCCTCCATGAAAGGCAATCCCTGGTTTTAGTGTTATACCAGCCCAGCCATTAAGCAAAGCATCGTAATTTGTTGTTGATAAAGTTGCCCCCTTAAATATCTCGGGCATAATGGTAACATTAGCTACATTCCAACTGCCAAGATTTTGATTAAATGCAGAAGCATTGTTAAACATATAAGACATATCAGTAACACTACTTACAACCCAACTGCCAATATCTTGATTAAAGGCAGAAGTATTAAGAAACATTCTGTTCATATCAGTAACACTATTTACAGTCCAACTGCCAATATCCTGATTAAACGAAGATGCACCAGCGAACATTTCATACATATTAGTAACACTCGCTACGTTCCAATTTCCAATATTTCCATTAAATGCTGAGGCATGAGCAAACATTGCTCTCATATTTGTAACTTTGCTAACATCCCAGTCTGCACCAGTTGCACCAATATCCTGATTAAATGCTGTAGCACCGTAAAACATTTCTCTCATAGTGATAACTTCGGCAACATTCCAATCACTAATATCTTGATTAAATGCAGTTGCGTTATAGAACATCCGATACATATTTATAACACTCTCTACATTCCATAAATTAAGATTTGTAATAGAAACTTGGTCTATGGAATAAAAAGCATAGCTTAAATCGGTAACAATGCTTGGGAAAACAGCCGGAACACTTGTTAAGTTATCTGCATTATAAAAAGCTCCACTTAGCGATGTTAAACCTATTTCTCCAAAATCAACTACTTCGGTAAGATATTCTGCGCCTGTCCAAGCAGAAGAGCCATTTCCAAACTTAGTAAGTTCACCACTGATAGTTACGGTGTATGTTCCTGCTGTGGCAAAAGTATGTGGGTAATTTCCAGAAGTTGTAAAATCTTCGGTATCTGAGCCATCGCCCCAATCTACGGTGCAAGTTACTGTTCCATAAAGCGGTAGTTCTATTTCGGTATCGGCTTCGGTTGTTGTGAAAACGAGTTCCATTGGTGGGGGTGGTGGACCAAAAATATAAGCAGAACCAGAAGCAGAACCATTGTCATCGTCTCCATTAGCTCCCACTACGGCATAATCATTATAAATACTTACTGATTTGCCAAAAAAATCATACTCATCTCCATCAGAAGCAGTTATTTTTTTTTGTTGTCCCCAGTTGTTTGTTCCGCCTTGGTCTTTATAAAAAATATAAGCAGAACCATTGTTATCATTTTGATAAGCTCCCACTACGGCATAATCATTAGAAATGCTTATTGAAATACCAAAATAGTCATTCTCAGCTCCATCGGAAGCTGTTAATTTGGCTTGCTGCCCCCATGTGCCTGCATTGTTATAATAAATATAAGCAGAACCAGAATAAGAACCATTGTCAGCATCTCCAAAAGCTCCCACTATTGCATAATCATTAGAAATGCTGACTGAATAGCCAAACTTGTCATCAAAAGCACCATCAGCAGCAGTTAATTTGGTTTGTTGTCCCCAATTGTTTGCTCCGCCTTGGTCTTTATAAAAAATATAAGCAGAACCAGAATTATAACCATTGTCAGCATCTCCAAAAGCTCCCACTATTGCATAATCATTAGAAATACTGACTATGCCAAAATTGTCATTTATATCACCATCAGAAGCAATTAATTTGGCTTGTTGCTCCCAAGTGCCTGCATTATTATAAAAAATATAAGCAGAACCAGAAGCAGAACCATTGTCATCGTCTCCACGAGCTCCCACTATTGCATAATCATTAGAAATACTGACTGAGCTCCCAAAAATGTCACTATCAACTCCATCGGAAGCTGTTAATTTGGCTTGCTGCTCCCATGTGCCTGCATTGTTATAATAAATATAAGCAGAACCAGAACCAGAACCATTGTCATCATCTCCATAAGCTCCCACTATTGCATAATCATTAGAAATACTTACTGAAAAACCAAAAAGGTCATTCGTCGCTCCATCGGAAGCTGTTAATTTGGCTTGCTGCTCCCATGTGCCGGCATTATTATAATAAATATAGGCAGAACCGCTATTATTACCATTGTCATCATCAAAATAAGCTCCCACTATTGCATAATCACCTGAAATACTTACTGACCCGCCAAAATAGTCGCTCTCAGCTCCATCGCTTGCGAGGATTTTTTGTATTTCTTCGGTTGGTTGTGCTTGTATTGCGGTTAAGGACACAAGCAATCCTATTACAATTAAAAATAAAACTTTCTTTTTCATGATAAAATAAATTTAATAATTTGTTCCTACTCACTTAAAGGCTTTTTGGAGAACTCCTGTAAAAAATAAAAAGTAAATTTTAAAAAGTAAAAAGTTGTTTTGAAAAGACCTTGTAAGGTAGGAAACCTTACAAGGTCAAGAACAAGAAAAATTATTGTTTGATAATTTTTACTGTTTTAACGGTTTCGTTATTTTGGAACTTGATGAAATAAATTCCGTTGGCGTTGTTGCTTAAATCAACTTTTGAAGTTTTGAAGTTTTGAAATTTTGAAATTACTTTTCCAGAAATATCTGTAATTGTAACTTCATAATTACCCTCTGTTTCAATATTGAAAATTCCTGTTGTTGGGTTTGGATAAATAGAAATTCCTATTTCTGATAAGTCAGAAATTCCTACAAAATTATTTACAACAACATCAAAACTACAAACTTCTGTATTTCCAGCTACGTCTGTTACAGTCCAAACAATAGTGTGAGTTTCGCCTTGTGCCAAAGCTTCTCCTGCAAGAGTTTCTGTTCCATTAATATCGTTGGTTACACTTACTACTTCGCAGTTGTCGTCTGTTGATAACGGGTCAAATTGTGTTCCTTCAACTATGTAAGTTTCAGTTTCGTCAGCAGTTACTTCTTGGTTTTCTACGCAAGTAATTGTTGGGTCTGTAATGTCTTCTATTACAATAGTTTGTTGTTGAGTTAAAGCAGAGTTTTCATAATTCCAAGTAATTGTGTATGTTCCTTGTTCGGTATATGTTAAATCGTCGTCTGTGGTTGCTGTATGTGTATTTGCACATTCATCAGATGCCGTTGGAAAATCTGTAATTGTAATTTCACATTCGGCATTAAGAGTTGTAAGATTCTCTACGTCAGGGGTTAAAGTTGTTTGTAATCCTAAATCAATTATTGTCCAACCATTATTAATTAGTGCTGTTCTATCTGCAAGACCGTAACATGAGTAATAAGAATTTACTTCTGTATTTAAGTCAGATAAATTTTGATTATTCCACTTTTGAAGCAAAGCGTCATAATTTTCTGTATTGAATGCTGTGGCGTTTTGTAAAAAATACCAAAGGTTTGTTACTGATGAAAAATCCCAACTACTAATATCTTGATTAAAAGCTGATGTATTATTAAACAACGAGCTCATAGTTGTTACAGAACTTACATTCCAATTTTCAATATTTTGATTAAATGGAGTTCCAGCAAACATAGCGTCCATATTTGTAACAGAGCTTACAATCCAACTTCCAATATCTTGATTAAATTGTGAGAAGCTAAACATATGTTCCATATTTGTTACACTACCTACGTTCCAATTTCCAATATCTTGATTAAAAGCCGATGCACTTGAAAACAGATGGTTCATTTTAGTAACATTGCTAACATCCCAACTGCTTATATCTTGATTAAAAACTGATGCAAATGAAAACATATTACTTATATCTGTTACTGCACTTACGTCCCAGTTAGCAATATTTTGATTAAATGCTATTGCATTAGCTAACATAAAACTCATGTTTGTAACAGAACTAACATTCCAATCTCCAATATCTTGATTAAATGCCATTGCCCACATAAACATAAAACTCATATCTGTTACTGAACTTACAACCCAGTCTCCAATATCTTGATTAAATGCTATTGCATTAGCTAACATAAAACTCATGTTTGTTACAGAACTTACGTCCCAACTTCCAATGTTTTGATTAAACGCAGTTGCATTACAAAACATTTTTCTCATATTTGTAACAGAACTAACAGTCCAGCTTTCTATGTTTTGATTAAACACATCACTTGAATTAAACATTTCTTCCATAGTAGTAACGCTGCTTACGTTCCAACTTCCTATGTTTTGGTTAAATGCAAGAGCCTGATTAAACATGTGGGACATATCTGTAACATTACCCACATTCCAACTTCCTATGTTTTGATTAAAAGCTATTGCTCCATAAAACATAGCATACATATTAGAAACATTGCTAACATCCCACAAGTCAAGATTAGTAATAGACATTTGAGTATTATTTCGAAAGGTATATGATAGGTTAGTTATAGTTGAAGGCAATGTTACAGGAACACTTATAAGATTGTTTGCACTATTAAATGCTCCTGATAAAGAAGTTAAACCAATATCTCCAAATGTAATTACTTCGGTTAAATATTCTATACCCGTCATCCACGAAGAGCCATCTCCAAATTGTGTTAATTCGCCACTTATTGTTACGGTATAAGTGCCTGCTGTGGCAAAAGTATGTGGTTTGTTTCCTTCAGTTGTAAAATCTTCGGTATCTGAATCATCGCCCCAATCTACGGTGCATGTTACTGTGCCGTATAGTGGGAGTTCTATGCCTTGGTTATCAGCTGTGGTTGTGAAAACGAGTTCCATAGGTGATGGTGGTTCTGGCATCCATTGAAATGCAGGATATCCATCGTTTACACCAGACGACATTTTCCAAATTGTGCTAAAATCCCAACTTGCATCTGTAAATGTGCTTTGGGTTTTCATTTCGACTTCTGTTTTAGGAGTAGCAAAACCATTGTCTGTGCCAGATGTACTTAAGAAAAATGAATTAGTTAAAAGAGTTGCATCAAAATATCCTGCAAAGCCTCCTGTAAAGAAAGTCGCCGTAACTACGCCTATACTATAGCAATTATTAATGGAAGAGTTTGCATTACTATAATCATAGCCAATGAAGCCTCCAACATACTCATCTCCACTAACATTTCCGGTAGCATAACAGTTTTCAACAGTTAAAAGGTTGGCACTGAATTCACCCATAAAGCCACCTGCTCCATCATCAGCATTTATTTCGCCAGTAGCAAAACATTCGGTAACTAATCCACTTTCCAAACTTCCAAAAAGCCCGCCTGCTCCCCAACTTGTAGCGGTAATATTGCAATTACTTCGGCATTTACTTACAAGCCCTAAACCTGCTTTGTATCCGATTAATCCACCAACGTAACCTTGTGCTGACACATTACCAGAAGAAGAACAATTTGTAATAGTATTCGTATTCCATGAATCTGTCTCACCAATAAGTGCACCTACATACTCATTTCCTGTAATTTGAACATTTGTTAAATGTATGTTTTCTATTGATGCATTAGAGAGAGAGGCAAAACCAAACAAACCAATGTTGGTTTCAGTCGGTCTATTAATTGTAAGTCCATCAATAGTGAAATCTTGTCCATCGTAGCTTCCTTCAAATTTACCTGGAGAGTAGTTACCTATTGGCGAAAAGCCATCTCCATTGTTCCATGAGCTTGTTGCCGAAGCGTCAATATCGGCAGTTTGGATAAAATACAAATCAGCAACCCAATATGTGTCGTTTTCCGACAGGGTTTGTAAATCGGTTAGCGTTGCAATTTGGTAAGGGTCACCAGATGTGCCATCTCCATCAGAAAATTGTGCCATTGTTTGCATAGCAAAAAGCATCGTTACAAAAAAGGCAATCGTAAACTTTGAATAAATTTTCATAATAATATAAATTAATAATGCGTTACTGCCAAATATTGTGATTTAACTATTTAAAAAAAGTAAAAATTATTT
>JAOZQN010000256.1 GCA_029932195.1 Bacteroidales bacterium
TTAATTCATAAACTTTTGTTATGAAAGGTCAAAAAGTGCGTCAGTATTGGCAACCACAAAGTTTTATATTTGAAAAAATAGCGAGCTATTTAGAAAAAATAAAAATTGAGGATTGTCAATAATGATGTGCTTTTTGGCATTGTAATAGAAAGTTTATGAATTAATCAGGTTAAAGTCGCACCCCGAATAAAGAACCAAAAATAAATAAATCAAATAATAAACAGCATTTTTGTATTAATAATTTTATCTTTGTATAAAATTAACATCTAAAAACATGGAAACAAAAAGAAAAAATATATTAATGTTTGTTTTGTTCCAAACTTTGGGACAAACAAGCACAGCAATTGCCAAAAGACAAATAGATAAGGACGTTAATATTTTAGACCTCCTTAACAATGTGTTGGAAAATGCTAATATAGAATTAGAAAAAAGCGACAAAAAATTTGTTTGCGAAGAGCCAAAACAAGAGCAAGAGAACATTAAAAACCTTGATAGTTTATATAATTTATTATCAACGGCTTTTAATTTCCTTTTTGAAGTATCAACGGCAGACGAAAAAAAGGAAATTTTACCACAATACAACCGTTTTATTGATAATTTGAACAATTTAAGAGAGAACATGGAAACATGCACAAATGTAGAATTGTGGAAAGAAACAGAAGAAATACAGAACGGAACTTTTGACAAAGAAAATTATACAAAATACAATCCTAATACTTTTTGGTTATGATTTACGAAATAAATTTAAAAAATCAACCTAAAAAGTTTTTAAAAAAACAGCAAAAGCATATTCAAAAACGAGTTTCTGAATGGTTAAAAAAATTAGCTAAAGACCCACACACAGAAAATGAGGGCATAGTTGTAAATCAATCTATTGACAACAAACAAGTATATAAAAAAAGAATTGGAAACATACGTATTTTATTCGTTATTTACGAAAAAGAGATAAAAATACTTATTATAGAAGCTCAAAACAGAGGGCAAGTATATAAATAAACCGCTAAATAGCGGTTTTTTTTGTTCTATTTTATATTTTAAACCTGTTAGCTTTGGCGATGACGAAAAAAAACTATATGAAAAATAAAAAACGAAATATAATAATAGTAATAATATCAATAATTATTTTATTGTTAGTATTTTATGCTTTCGCTCTCCCCCCTCAATTATTCAAAACACCCGTTTCTACCGTTATATTTGATAAAAATAACAATCTGCTTGGAGCACATATTGCCGCCGATGAGCAGTGGAGGTTTCCACAAAGTGATAGTGTGCCGCAAAAATTCGCAGCCTGTCTGATTAATTTTGAAGACAAAAGATTTTACCGACATTTTGGCATAGATTTGCGAGCATTTGCAAGAGCTGTTTCTCAAAATATAAAATCGGGTGAAATAAAAAGTGGAGGAAGCACAATATCTATGCAGATTATAAGGCTTTCACGAAATGGCAAGCCACGAAATATTTACCAGAAAATTGTGGAAATAATTTTGGCTACAAGAATGGAAATTTCTTATTCCAAAAATGAAATTTTGTCGCTTTATGCTTCAAATGCCCCTTTTGGGGGAAATGTAGTTGGGCTTGAAGCCGCTTCTTGGCGATATTTTGGTCGTTCTCCAAGTAATTTGTCATGGGCAGAAAGTGCGATGCTTGCCGTTTTGCCTAATAGTCCTTCACTTATTCATTTGGGGAAAAATAGAAAAACTTTATTTGAAAAAAGAAATAGACTTCTCAAAAAAATATTTGATAATGAAATAATAAACGAAGATACTTATCTTCTTGCAATAGAAGAGCTTGTTCCTGAAAATCCAAAACCATTTCCACAATTTGCTCCACACTTATTATTGCGTATAAAATCTGAAAAAAAATCGGAAGCAAAAACAAAAACTACAATAGATTTAGAACTTCAAAAACAAGTGCTTAGAATTGTTGAAAACAATTACAAACATTTGTCTGCAAATGGAATAGAGAATCAGGCAGTTGTAGTTTTAGACGTAGAAACAGGTGATGTGCTTGTTTATGTAGGAAATACTTTTCATAGAAAAAGAAATGATAACGGTAATTTTGTAGATATAATTACAGCAGAACGAAGTCCGGGAAGTGTCTTTAAACCATATCTTTATGCGGCAATGTTGAGTTCTGGAAATATTTTGCCAAACACACTTATCCCAGATATTCCAATGCAAATTGGAGGATTTTCTCCAAAAAATTACAATAGAGGTTACGACGGGGTTGTGCCAGCATCAAGGGCTTTGGCACGTTCTCTTAACATACCAGCAGTTAGGATGTTACAGGATTATGGTGTCCCACTTTTTCATGATAAATTGCAAAAAATAGGTATAAATACAATAACACAACACCCTGATTATTATGGACTTTCATTAATTATTGGAGGTTGCGAAGCAAAACTTTGGGAAATGACTGGAACTTATGCGTCAATGGCTCGCACTCTAAATAATTATTTTGATTATAGCGGAAAATATGATAAAAATGATTTTCATCAACCAAATTTCAGATTTAACAAATCAAAAAGTTTGGATAAAGCTGATATTAAAATTAGTGATTTAGAAAATTCATCATATTTTTCGGCTTCGGCAATTTATTTTACATTTAAGGCTATGCTTGACGTTGAGCGTCCAGACGATGAGAGCCAGTGGAAGATGTTTGGTTCCTCTAAAAAAATTGCCTGGAAAACAGGCACAAGTTTTGGCTTTCGTGATGCCTGGGCAATTGGAGTAACACCACAATATGTTGTAGGTGTGTGGGTTGGCAACTCCGACGGCGAAGGGCGACCAGACCTTGTTGGCATAAAATCTGCCGCTCCTATTTTATTTGAGGTTTTTGATTTGTTACCTGCAAATAGCGATTGGTTTTCAATGCCTTACGATGATATGCAAAAAGCTGTAGTTTGCGAAAAAAGTGGTTTTCTTGCCTCTGATATTTGTGATGATACTGATTCTATTTGGATTCCTCAAAATGGAATTAGATCTGCTGTTTGTCCTTATCATCAATTAGTTCATTTAGATTTTACAGGAGAATTTCAGGTGAATAGCAATTGTGAGTCGCCACAAAATATGAAGCATGTTTCGTGGTTTATTTTGCCACCTGCAATGGAATGGTATTATCAGCGAAAAAATGCTCAGTATAAAAAACTCCCTCCTTTTCGAGACGATTGCAAAGATGCAATGAATATTTCAAATAGTTCAATGCAAGTTATTTATCCCCGAAATAATGCGAAAATTTTTGTCCCCACAAATCTGGGTGGAAATAATGGAAAAACAGTTTTTGAGCTTGCTCACCGAAATACAAAAACAAAAGTCTTTTGGCATATTGATAATCAGTATGTTGGCGAAACAACTAATTTTCATCAAATAGCCCTAAATCCTGAAACAGGAAAACACAAGCTAACAGTAATTGACGAAAATGGAGAGAAGATAACGGTGAATTTTTCAGTTATCAGTAAACAGTAAACAGTTATCAGTAAACAGTAAATAATTTTTTAGTTAATATTAAGTTGATATTATATTTGATGGCAATACCTAAACTAATAACTATTAATTGCCTACTGTTTACTGCTAACTGCTAACTGTTTACTGCTAACTGTTTATGCTTTTAATACGTCAGTAATTGCTTTTTTCAGTTGGTCTTTTGGTAATGCACCAACTGCCATTTGTGGTTGTCCGTCTTTTGGAACAAAAAGTAACGAAGGAATACTTTGAATACCAAACATTCCTGCAAGTGTTTTTTCTTTTTCTGTATCTATTTTATAGATATTAATTTTTCCATCATATTCCGCTTGAAGTTCCTCTAATATAGGAGCAATCATCTTACAAGGGTTACACCAGTCTGCATAAAAATCTATTATACAAGGTAATTCTCCTTCAAATTTCCAATCTTTGTTTGCTTCGTGGTTAAATACTTTTGTTTTGAATGATTCTTCTGATAAAAATTCTACTTGTGCCATAATTTAGTTTATTTGTTTTTAGGTTATTTGATTATTGATTATTATCAATAAAACAATTTGAAAATTATTATTTTTATACATTCATTTTATCAAAATACATACCAATAGAAAACACCTGACAAATTTTCCGATTTTATGTAAAAAATCTTTTTTTATAAAATAATGATATTTATAATAATTTTTTTGTAAATTTGCAGTTCTATATTATAGTTTTGAGTTTTTATTCTTTAGTTTTTAATTGGCTATTGCCTATAAATTTATTAATCAGGCAAAAGTTAATTTAAAACTCAATATTAAAAATAAGAAGCTGTCTAAATATCTTTAATTTTATAAATTTAAAACAAAAAACTATGAAGAAAATTAGTTTATTTTTTGCGATATTATTTGTCGCAAGTTTGGCAATTACAACAAGCAGTTGTAAAAAAGAAAAACCAGCTTCTTTAACATGTAGTATTGATGGAACACAATTCACTTCTTTGGTTAGAAAAAACACAAAAGGTGGAATTTCTGACTGGGATAAAGAAGGATTTATTCTTGTATCTACAGATGTAGGAGGTAAGTATTTAACATTACTAATTGCAGGACAATCGGAGAAGGAATACGGTTTGGAATTAAATATTTTTTCTGCAAAAGCTGGTTGTACAGTTGTTTATAATGCAGGAGGAGAAGAAGGAGAAGACACTGGTAAGTATACTGGAACAGCAGGAAAAATTACGGTAACCGAAATTGATGAAGACGAAAAATTAATTTCAGGAACTTTTTCATTTACTCTTGTTAATGTTGAAGATGCTACTAAATCTATTGAAATTACAGATGGTGTATTTGAATATTTGAAATATCAAGAAACTACAATTAGTAGTGCTATGATAGCTGTATTTGCTGGTGCAGTTGCCGGATAAATATATTTTTGCTTTGTAAATGAAAAATGGTGGAAGTTCCCATAAAGTTAAATTACAAAGCTAAATTTTATATGATTTTTCGTGTTAAGCATAATTAATTAATACATAATACATTGTGTGTAATAATCTATGCTTTACACGAATTTTGTTGTTTATTTTGACTGTAAGTAAAGATTAAATAATAACTTCGGTTTTTGACTTGTTTTTTTATTCATTTTCTTCACTTTTAAAAGTTCTAAAAGAAATAAAATAACTGCGTCAAAAATCCGAATTTATTTTTTAAACTTTACTAAGTTTTTTTATTATGTCTTCTTACTTACTTACTTAAATACTTCGGCTACCCACGTAAGGTTGGACAGGTAATTACTCATTCTTTTAGCTTTATATTATAATGAAAAGACCACTACAAAAAAAAATAATATATTGATAATTAAGATATTACAAATAAAAAAGACCACTACAATTTAATGTTTTTTTGTATAATTAATAATTAGAAAACATGTTAAAATTGTGTAAGTTTCCAACTTTACGTGGGTAGCCGAAATTTACAACAACTTCTGGAAGTGAATACGCTTCTTTTAGCATTCCTGAAATTGCAACAACCTACACTCCAACATTTTCTACAATTGGAACTTATTATGTTGTTTGTCAATCAGATTTTAATGGAACAACTTTTACAAGTAACGAAGTTGAAATTAATGTTGGCGAATCTGCAACTATTACTACAGGCACAATTATTGGAAGTCCTTTTTATGTATCTACACAAACTACTGCAAATGTGAGTGTTCCATTCACAATTTCAGGTATTTTTAATGATGGAAATGTTTTTACAGCCTATCTTTCCGACGAGACAGGAAGTTTTGCAACTGAAACAGCAATAGGAACTTACACATCTATAACAGCAGGCACAATTACTGCCGAAATTCCCGCAGGAACAACAAGCGGAACGGCTTACAGAATTAGAGTAAAATCCGATAATCCGATTGTTACAGGTTCAGATAATGGTCTTGATTTTGAAATTATTAATATTTCTAATGATATAACTCCTGCGAATAATCAATATGTTTTTACTTCTGAAAATGGCACAGAACTAACTGTAAATGAGAGTATGATAGCAGACAATAGAGAGTGGAAATTTAGCACTATTTCAGGTAGCGATTATATTTCTTTCACAACTTCCGAAACATCAGAAACTTACACTCCAACTTTTGACACACAAGGAATTTATTATATTATTTGCGAATCCACTTTTAGCGGTGGAGATATTATTACAATAAGTAATGAAATTAAAATAATTGTAGATACCAATAATTCAGACTATTATCTTGCCTTTGATGGCGATGATTCTTTTTATATTGAAGATGCAAATCAGGATTTTATAAATATTTCGGATAATTGGACAATTGAAACTTGGGTAAAAGTGAACGATTATACAGACGCAACTTTTCCTGTCATAATAGACAGAGACCGTTGTTTCTCAATGTATGTGCAAGGGGACGATACCGATGATTTTTCAATTGCTTTTGTAACAAGAGATGCAGATGACGGTATTGTTTCTTCTTTAAGTTCGGCAAATAATGACGCTGTTGATTTTATTTTAGGTGAGTGGTATCATATTGCAGCACAATACGATGGCACTACGGCAAAATTATTTATCAATGGAAATGAAATAGATTCTAAAACTGATGATTTTACACTTCTTGCCGCTACTGCTGATTTTATCAATGTAGGTGCAAGATACAGAACTACTTTCGAAAGATTTTTGACTGGTTCAGTTGAGAATGTCCATATTTCAGATGTAGCGAGATACACAACCGATTTTACACCAGATTTTTACGCACAACAACAAGCCGACGAAAATTCTATTTTTTGTTTTAATTTAGAAAATAATGAAGGGACAGAACTTTTTGATGCCTCTGGAAATTTTACAAATATAGTTTTACGGAATTCTCCAAACGATGCTGAGTGGAAACTCAAAATTCAAAATGCACTTACTCCTGTTGATATTCAAACAATTAATGAAGGTGAAAATGGAGATATTTTAACTGTTTTGGAAAATGGACTTGCAACAAGTCGTGAGTGGAAATATTCTACAACTTCTGGAAGCGGATATATTGCTTTTGGAACATCAGAAGTTACAAAAAATTATACTCCTAATTTTGCAACACTTGGAACTTATTATATTGTTTGCGAAACTGTTTTTAATGGAACAACTTTTACAAGCAATGAAGTGCAAATAAATGTAATTGAGGAGGTTGAACTTACAATAACAACAAGTGCAATTTCAGGAAGTCCATTTGTGGTAACAGATTTAGCAGGAGCAAGTATTGATATTTCATTCATAATTACAGGAATTTTTGATGATACTAATACTTTTACAGCCTATTTATCTGATGAAGTAGGTGATTTTTCAAGCGAAATAGAAATTGGCACTTTATCATCGGCAACAGCCGGAACAATTAACGCCGAAATACCTGAAAATACAGCAAGTGGCACAGAATACCGTGTGCGAGTAAAATCTGATAACCCTGAAATTATTGGAACAGACAACGGAACTGATTTTGAAATTATTTTAGACGATGGAGATAATATTTCAGATATAAATAACTCTGATATAACTGTTTATCCTAATCCAGTTTCGGATATTCTTTTTATCAATGCAAATTTAGAAAATGCTGAAATTCAGATATTTGACAATCTTGGTAAAATAGTAATTTCTGAAAAATTAGATAATAATTCTATTGATGTATCTATATTAAAATCAGGTTCTTATATTATTAAAATTCAAAATAATTCAATAATTAAATTTAATCATTTTATTAAATATTAAAAACGTAATCAACTTTGCCAAAGTTCTAAACTTTGGCAAAGTTTTTTTATTTAAAATTAGATATGAAAAAAATATTTTTATCAATAATAATAATTTCCTTATTTTTATATTCTTGTGAAAATCAAGAAGTTGAAAAAACAGAAAAAATATCTTCAAAAATAATTGTTGGAGTTTTTAATGGCAATGGAGCAAGTCAAATATGTGTGATAGAAAGTATTGAAGCTCTAAAAATTGACACAGGAATTACAGGAATAGAAATTTCTGCCTCCGATATTATGTCAGGAAAATTAGATAGTATTGATGTTCTGATATTTCCGGGAGGAAGTGGTAGCAAAGAACTTTCTAATATGGGTGATTTGGGTGTTGAGAAAATTTATGATTTTGTGAAAAAACAAGGCAAAGGAATTGTTGGAATTTGTGCAGGAGCATATCTTTTATCCACAACTCCAAGTTATCCGAGCTTAGAAATTTTAGACGCATATAACTATCAACGAGAGTATTACAACAGAGGAAGAGGCTTAATAGAATTTTCATTAACCGAAAACGGCTACAATATTTTCCCAGAACTAAAAGGTAAAAAATCATTTTTACAATACTACGATGGACCTATCCTCGTGCCAATAGACAGCAGCGACATTAAATTTAACGAAATTGCAAAATATGAGACTGATATTCATTCAAATAAAGGCATTCCTACTGGAATAACTCCGGGCAAAACTTTTATGCTTACTCAGAAAATAGGAGAGGGGCTGGTTTTTACCGTTGGCGGACATCCCGAATCCACACCTGGAATGCGTTGGATAGTGCCTCGCATGGCAAGATATGTGCATTCGCAAGAAATTATTTCGTATGATAAAAAATGGGTTCGTCCAGAAATTAATGATACTGAAATAATGTTTACTTCGGAGCTTAAAAAATTGGAGAAAAAACTTTGGTGGCAATTCTTAAACGACACAGCAGAAGTTCAAATAAATGCTATGCAAGAATTACATAGCCTACGTTCTCGCCCTGCAGTTCGTTGGACAATCGGCTTACTTAGAGACAATAACCTCGAAGTGAGAATGCAAGCTGCAATTATTCTTAAAGAAACTGAATATACTTGGGCTTTGCCAGATATTAAACAAGCTCTTGCAAATGAGACAGATGAAAACACAAAATTAAAAATGCAAGAAATTGTAGATTTTTTATCTTATGAATGATAAATAGGAGTAAAAAAACTTTGCCAAAGTTGCATATTATTAACTGAAGTTTCGGAGTTGTAATTAGCTGGTTGTGAATATATTACAAAA
>JAOZQN010000257.1 GCA_029932195.1 Bacteroidales bacterium
AAAGTTTAAATTTTTCTAAAAATACATTTTTATTATCTTTGGCAATTTTAGATTTCCAATTTCACCTATATTATAAGGTGTCCACCAATCGTAAATCTAAAATCGTAAATTATAAAGAATGGATTTTTTAAAAAACGAAATAAAATTTTTGAGTGGTGTAGGTCCAAAAAAAGCTGGCTTGTTACAAAAAGAGCTTAAAATCTACACTATGGAAGAGCTATTATACTATTTTCCATATCGTTACACGGATAGAACAAAATTTTATTCGGTAAATCAGATACGTGAAGATTTGCCACATGTCCAATTGCGAGGAAAAATCAGTAGCCTCGTTACTGCTGGAGAAGGACGGAAGCAAAGACTTCATGCAGAATTTTATGATAGCTCTGGAAGTATTGAACTCGTGTGGTTTAAGGGCATAAAATGGGTTAAGCAAAATATAAAACCAAACACAGAATACGTTGTTTTTGGAAAGGCAAATATGTTCCACAGCAAATACACAATCACTCACCCCGAATTTGAGGAATTTACAAAATACGAAGCTAAAATAAAATCCTCATTACAAGCAGAATATCATACTTCTGAAGGTATGAAAAAAGGATATTTAAACTCAAAAGTTATTCTTAATTCCCAGAGGAATATTTTTAAGGCAATGCCTGCGAAAGTTCCAGAATCTTTGCCAAAATATTTATTAGATAAATTTAAACTTATAAATTTACATAACGCATTGCGAAATATTCATTTCCCTAAAGATGCAGAAGAACTTTATCAAAGCCAAAGAAGACTTAAATTTGAAGAGCTTTTTTACAATCAACTTTCGTTAATAAAACAGAAAAAATTACGTGTAAATAATACTCCTGGATATGTTTTTTCAAAAGTAGGAAATAATTTTAACGATTTTTATAAAAAAAATCTTCAATTTGAACTCACAAATGCACAAAAACGAGTTTTGAAAGAAATACGTCGTGATTTTGGTTCAGGAAGACAATGTAACCGTCTGTTACAGGGTGATGTAGGTAGCGGAAAAACAATAGTTGCTCTTATGACAATGCTTATTGCAATTGATAACGGATTTCAGGCTTGCATGATGGCTCCCACAGAAATACTTGCACAACAGCATTTTACAACAATATCAGAGCTTTTAGAAGGTTTGGATATAAAAATTGATATTTTAACTGGTTCGTCAAAAGTAAAAAAACGTAGAGAATTGCACGAGCAACTTGAAAATGGAGAAATAAATATACTTGTTGGAACTCACGCACTTATAGAAGATAAAGTAAAATTTAAAAATCTTGGGCTTGCAATAATTGACGAGCAACATAGATTTGGCGTAGCCCAACGTGCCAAAATGTGGAAAAAAAATGTAAAAGCTCCACACGTAATCGTGATGACTGCAACGCCAATTCCACGAACTCTCTCAATGACTGTTTATGGCGATTTAGATTTATCTATTATTGATGAATTGCCTCCGGGCAGAAAAGCTATAAAAACTAATCATTATTATGACTCTCAAAGACTTAGAGTATTTGGTTTTATCCGAAAGCAAATAGAAATAGGCAGACAAGTTTACATTGTGTATCCGCTAATTAAAGAATCCGAAACGATGGATTATAAAGATTTAGAAGACGGATACGAAAGCATTTCAAGAGCATTTCCTTCGCCACAATACGCTGTTAGTGTGATGCATGGACAAATGAAAAACGAAGAAAAGGAAAAAGCAATGCAATTATTTGTAAAAGGACAAACGCAAATAATGGTTGCCACAACGGTTATAGAAGTTGGTGTAAATGTGCCAAATGCGAGTGTTATGATTATTGAAAGTGCCGAACGTTTTGGATTGTCGCAACTTCACCAACTGCGAGGGCGAGTGGGACGTGGTGCAGACCAATCTTATTGCATCTTAATGACTGGTTATAAGCTATCTGCGGAAGCAAAAAAACGAATTGGAACAATGGTAAGCACAAACGATGGTTTCCGAATTGCAGAAGTAGATATGCAAATTAGAGGTCCGGGAGATATTGCTGGAACTCAGCAATCTGGTGTGCCTTTTGAATTTAAACTTGCGAATTTAGTTAAAGATATAAAAATTCTGCAAGTTGCACGGCAAACCGCCATAGAAGTTATTGAAGACGACCCTAACTTTGAAAAAGACGAAAACAACATACTTTTATATCATCTTAAAAAAATGAATAAACTGAAAAATAGGTGGGGAATGATTTCTTGATGTTGTAAAGCCTCTCATTTTATTTAAAAATACAGGCGTTTTTTACGAGTGCCAATTTCGGCGTTACTTTTGAAATTTTAAAATGCTCATTTACAAAGGTAAACTTCAATTCTAAAATTACAAAAAAGCCTTGAAATTGACACCCGTGAAAAACGCCCAAATACAAAACGATTACTAATTCTTTTTGTAAAATTTAGTGTAATTATCAAGTTTTATGAAAATAATTTATAAAATTAAAATATAAGAAATTACATCTTTGAATTTTTATTTTTCTGTTTCAATTTTTTGAAATTTTTATACATTTTTCCAAAATCTTTATCCTTTTGTCGTTTTTCTACTACACTTGAAGCAAAATGTTTTTTTTCTCTTTCCATTTTCAGATAATTTTCATAAGAAGCTTTATCTATAATTCCGTTTTCTACTGCTTCAATTATTGCACAACCTTTTTCATGGATATGTGAACAATCTTTAAATCTACAATTCTGCGATAATTCTGTTATTTCATCATAAGTAATTTCTAATCCGCTCGATATATCTACAATTCCAACTTCTCTCATTCCAGGGTTGTCAATTATAATTCCACCTGTTTCCAAAACTATTAATTCTCTATGAGTTGTAATATGTCTTCCTTTTTTCGAGCTAAGGCTAATTGAATTAGTTTTCATCAATTCTTTACCCGAAATGTTATTTAAAAGTGTTGATTTTCCAACACCTGACGAACCAAGTAAACAATAGGTTTTCCCTTTTTTAATAATAGATTTCAATTCCTTGTATCCATCTTGTGTTTCACTACTGACAGTAATTATTGATATGTTTTTAACACGCTTTTGTAATTTTTCTAAAATTCCGTCTAAATCTTGTTTGCCTATTAAATCAATTTTACTGAGTATAATAATCGGTTCTACTTTTGAGGCATTGCAAATTGTTAAGTATCTCTCTATTCTGTTTATATTAAAATCATTATCAATTGCCTGAACTATAAAAGCATAATCAATATTTGTTGCAATAATTTGTTTTTCACCTGATTTTCCTACTGCCTGTCTTTCAAGTATTGTTTTTCTCGGAAAGATTGCATGAATTATTGCTTTATTCTCTTCAAACTCAGAAATGGCAACCCAGTCACCAACAGCGGGGAAATCATATCTGTCTGTTGCCGAAAATCTCAAATTTCCGATTATTTCTGCATCAAATTCGTTTTCTGTTGTTTTTACGATATATCTTTCTCTATGTTCTGATATAACTCTTCCTATATCAAACGAACTTAGATTTTCATTAAAATAATTTTCAAAATTTGTATTATATCCTAAATCTTCTAATATCATTTTATTTTTTATTTTAACTTCCATTTTGAGTATTTTTAGTTTTTCAATTATGAGTCCACTCCGAAAAGCATCTTTTTGCCAAACTCGGCATTGAATACAAATTTTAAAATACTCATTTACAATAAGTGCAATGAGACTTGCTCATTGTGTTTCTAAAATTTATTTTCGCCTTGATTTTGGCAAAAATACACTTCTCGGAGTAGACTCAATTATGTCTCTCAATAAATGTATTTTTATAAAAAATAGGACTTCACTTAAAGCAAAGTCCTATTTTTTGGTATAAAGAAAACGACTTCTTAGCCTTCAAAATGGAATGAAAGCATTAGTAATTTAGAGTTCATTTTATCTATTGAAGAAGTATAAATAGTTGCATCTTTTTTCATTACGTCCATAAAACCATGGCTATATTTTAGTTCGGTAGATAACTTAAAATAAGGAAGATACCAGTCTATTCCAAAACCAACTTCTGCATAAGCATCTATCATTTCTAACTGAATTTTTGGACCATCAGCAAGGTTTGGAGCTTTACGAGCATTGAGGTCGTATCTAACATTTCCACCAAAGATCATGTATGCACGAGAATTACCAAGTCTTGCTGCTTTATACTTAAATAAAAGAGGGGCTTCGATAAAAGTAGAAGGCAATTTCATTAAAGTAGTGCTATAGGCAGAACTTGTTGTATCTGAGGAACTTCCTGCAGTATAATAGGTTAAGTTTCTTTGTCCAAAAGATAAGTTTACAAGAAAACGCATATCCCAAAAATGTGCAAGACGGATATTAAAAACAGGTCCTAAATGAAACCCTGGCTGTATTCTACTTTCAATACCATATATACTCACACTGTCGCTCAAAAAACTTGCATTTTTATGGATATTAAAATCCATAGTATTTATACCAAAAGTAAATCCCCAATGCACAGGCTTTAAATCATGGAATCGTAAGTTTTTAACTTTACTTCTGGGAGCTTGTGCAAAAACAGAACTCGCAAAAATGATTGAAATAAATAGAACTGCAATTTTTTTCATAATTATTTATAAGTTTTGGATGATGAATTTTAAATTATGAGTTTTTAAGTTTGTCCGAATTAATTAAAAATTTAAGATTTAAAACTAAAAAACTTCTATACCTTTTTTATATAAAACAGATAATTCGCAAATATATTATTATTTTTTGTAAAAAAAGTTTTTTTTTATGAAAAAGATTTTTCCATTCTATTTTTCACCACTGTAAATAGAGGCTATTCCAAAAGTTACTGTTCTACCTTTTGTGTTTTTAAAACCCGCTTTTTTTAAGTGTTTTAAAAAATTATCTCCATAGGGGAAATTCCCAACAGAGTCTGGTAAATATGTGTAAGCTCTTTTATCTTTGGATATTAGATTTCCAATTGTTGGCAAAATTTTCTTAAAATAAATATTATACGACCACGATATAAATTTATTTTTGGGTTGTGAAAATTCCAAGATTACAATTTTTGCATCATTTTTTAAAACTCTGTGCATTTCTGACAATCCTAAATCTAAATTTTCAAAATTTCGCACACCAAAAGCACAAGTAACAGCATCAAAACTATTATTTTCAAAAATTAGATCTTCCGAATCTCCTTGACTAAATTCTATCTTATCCTCTAAATTTTTCTTTCGGACTTTAATTTTTCCAACTTCAAGCATTTTATTAGATAAATCTATTCCCATAATTTTTTCGGGATTTAATTTTAGCATAGCGAACGACAAATCGCCTGTTCCTGCGGCAATATCTAATATTTTTGAAGGATTGCTCTCTCGCAAAATTCTCACAACTTTATTTCGCCAGCCTTTGTCTATTCCAAGCGAGAGCGTGTGGTTTAAAAAATTATAAGTAGGAGCAATATTATCAAACATTTCCTCTACTTGCTTTTTTTTCGTTTGATTGTTATTATAAGGTGTTACCTTCATTAAATTTACGATTTACGATTTTTTGATTTACGATTTACGATTTTTTGATTTACGATTTACGATTTTTTTTAGGTGTCCACCAATCGTAAATCGTAAATCAAAAATCGTATAACTTCTAAAACTTTTTCAATGTTTTTTTTACTGCATCTTTATGAATTGTAAATCCCATCATTTTTAATTTGATATAATCTTCGTGGAAAAAATAATATCCAAATTCAGGAGCATTTTGATCGTTATTTCGTGAGCCAGAGCTGGAATCTTTTATCAGATACCAAGTTACTCCATCTTTTTCGTAATATCCTACGAGGTGCATTCCGTGGTCGTCGGTAGTTGTGCCGTTAGAAAAACGGAATTGGCGAGAATCTTCGTCAATATATTCTGAAGGCAAATCAAAAGTTGGAACTATTGCACAATTTGTTTCACGGCTAAAACCTGCTTCCGAAACATCGCCACCAATACTCATTGTGTAGCCGTCTTCTATAGATTTTTTCACAATATCCATAAATACATCAAGAGGCACATTATAATACTCTTCGTTATGCCACCAGTTATCAGGAACTTTGTATTCTACTTGTTTCCAATAGTCTGCTTGTTTGTATGATAAAATTTCTACATAATCATCTGGATTTATTTTAAGATATTCCGAAAGATATGTTTTTGGAGTATAACTTTTTCCTGCAAGACTAAATTCTGTTGGAGGCTCGCCAATATGGTGATTCATAATACTTTTGATAGTTTCAAGAACCTCTGTTTCATTCCATGCGTTGCTCTTTTTTACCGATTTTAAATAGCTTTCCATTTCATTAAACATTTTTTCGTGCGTATGAAATTTACGACCATTTAGCAAACCAGTATATTCGCTGGCAGGCACAATTCCGTAGAGTTTCCACGATTTTGTTACAGCATTTCCTTCCGAACCTTGCGAAAAATTTGTTGTTCCTCTACTTTGCACATATCCTCTTGCTTTCTCTACGTATTCCCAATAAACAACAAATGGTTCGGATAATTTCACTTCTTTTTTATTAATTCTATAAACTTCTGATTCTAAAAATGATATTGTAGAATATGCCCAACAACTTCCCCCATTTCCTTGCGAAATTACAGGATTGTGCCATTCACTTTTGTATAAATTTACTTTATCCGGCAAATCTAAATCTGTATGATCCATCTGAAAACGTTTGTCTATTTCTGTCTTCTTCAATTTTGTATTTACTTCTCTAACGTCCTTTAAAATAAAGTTTTGATAATATCCTGCTTCATATTCTTTAAATTTAACTTTGTCTCTATCTTTTTGAGCAAAAGCAATATTTGTAAGTAAAAACACTGCTAAAATTAAATAAATTGATTTTTTCATTGGTTTTTTTTTATTTATTTGTTAAAATTAGTTTTTCAATTTGAATAATTGAGCTTTTAAGTAAATAGACAGATATAAAGAATACTTTTTTGTTTTCTAATATATTTATTATCAGGCAAAAGCTAATTAAAAACTAAACATTTAAAACTAAACACTTACTTACTTATTTTATTAATACAGTAACTTTTTCTCTTTTCTATCTAATTGTTTTTGCTTTTTATCAATAATATCTCCTACTGATTTTTGCATATTTCCAAGTTGAGTATTTGTTCTTTTTATTCCTTTAATTAACTCATCTTTAATACTATAAAGAGTAATATTTTCATTATTAAGTAAGTTTATCATTTCTTGCAATTCTACCTTAGTATTATCTAATTCTATAAATTTTATGTTGAGAGCTTGAATTTCGTTATTTAAATTTTTATTTTCGTTGCTCAAAATTTGATATTGTTGAGTAGTTCTTGCAATATCTTTTTGATAATTATTTTCTGTTTTATGTAATTTATTTCTTACAGAAACATTTGAATATAAGAGAATTATATTTACAGCAACAGATAACCCAAACACACATAAAAATGCAATTTTGCTCCATAAACTAAATTTTCGGAAAAATTTATTTATGTTTTGTTCTGTTTTTTCTATATTTTTGAACATTTTTATTGAGTTACCAGTTTCGGGTTACAGGTTGCAAGTTTCAGGTTACAAATTTCGGATTCAAAGTTCTTAACTCGCTTTGCGGAACCCTGTAACATGTAATATAAAACTTGTTACCTGCAACAAATCAGAATAACATTTTATAATTAACAAACTTATGATTTTAAGATACTTAAAATATTTTTTCACAGCAAAACGTCGTGGATATGGAGTTCATTCTCCTTTTGCATACAATTTGGCTATAAAAATATTCAAAGATAAAAAAAATATTGAAAAATATATAGAAATTGAAAAATTACGTGAAAAATTATTAAAATCCAAGCAAGAAATTGAAGTAAGTGATTTTGGTGCAGGCTCAAAAAAAATGTTGGACAACAAAAGAAAGGTTAGAGAAGTTGTAAAATATTCAGCTACTCCTAAAAAATACGGGCGATTACTGTCTATTTTGGTGGATAAGTTTCAGCCAAAAACAATTTTAGAAATAGGAACTTCCGCAGGTATAGGAACTTTATACTTGGCTTCTGGAAATAAGAATACAAAAATTTTTACTATGGAAGGTTGTCCAGAAACGGCAAAAGTTGCAAGAAATAATTTTGCAAATTTCCACAATAACATTGAGATTATTGTAGGCGAATTTGATAAAACTCTTACCAAAACTTTGAATAAAATAGAAAAATTAGATTTTGTTTTTATTGATGGCAATCATCGTAAAGAGCCAACAATCAAATACTTTGAAACCATTTTACCTTTTTGCCACAACAATACGGTTCTTATTTTTGACGACATTTCGTGGACATCTCAAATGCACGAGGCATGGGCAGAAATAAAACAACACGAAAAAACAAAATTATCTATAAATATTTTTAAAATGGGGATTGTTTTTCTCAAAGAAGAATTTTATAATAATGAAGAAATTATACTTTTTTATTAAGTTTTTGTAGATTTTGCAACCCGTATGCTCTAGAATGGTATAGATTCTTTTTTTCCGTTACATATATCCAGTTACATTTTTTTCAATTGTTGATTTTACTTGCTCCCAACTTGTATTATTTAAAGATATTGGGTCAAATTCTGGTTCTGCATCTTCAAAATATGTTAGACTTTTTAATATGTGAAAATGTGCAGTTTTAGGAAATTTTACTGAAAAGAACTTAAACATATCAGAGATTGAATATGTTTTCATTAATTCGTAAATATCAAAAAAATCTTTCTTTGCACCACGATTTGCTATTGCTGATAATTTCATGGCAATTATATCTTCAATTGATAACAATCTCAATCCGTCTGTTTTTATTACTTCTTTTATTAACGGATAAGGATATTTAACAAAATCTATTTTTACAAATTCTTCTTCTGTATCTTGTTTTTTTGGGCTACCCACGTAAAGTTGGAAACTTACACAATTTTAACATGTTTTCTAACTGAAGTTTCGGAGTTTATAACATCTTAAATATCAAAAAGTTAAAAAATTA
>JAOZQN010000844.1 GCA_029932195.1 Bacteroidales bacterium
GTTGGCATTCCTTTGCGTTTGTTTTCCAATGCAAATATAGTTTTTATTTTAGAAATTGCAAATTTTGAATTGATAAAAATAATTTTGCCAAAGTTTTATAATCGGTTGTTATTTGTCTTTTTCTGCTTTGGTCGAGTATTTGCATTTGAAGTTTATATTGCTGATAATTAATTTAAAGTAGAATACCTGTATTAGGTATAGTTATTTTTTTATGAAGTTCCCATTTTCTAATTTAATCAATTGTATTCTCTCTTCAAAATCAATAGGCAGATTCTCCATAGTATTATTTTGCCCATCCAGTATTATTGCTTCCAATTTAGGTAAATCGCATAAGGACATCGGTAAAGTTTTTAGTTTATTATTTCCAATATATAATTGTTCTAAATTTTGGATTGTTCCTATATTTTCTGGTAATTCTTCAATACCACCTGCACTTAAATTAATAAGATTTAAGTTTTTACATTTAGAGAGTATTTTAAATGTTTGTGATAAATCTAAATTGGGATTATCAAAAAATCTTATTTCTCTCAAATTTTCTATTTTTCCTATTTCTTCAGGTAGATATTGTAAATTATTTTTATTAAAAGTTACATATTCTAATTTTTTTAAATTCCCAATATTACTATCAATAACGAGATAGTTGCTATATGAAATAGTCAAACTTTTTAGTTCTTTTATGTTGCCAATTTTTTTTGTTATTTCAACATTATCGCAACCAGTGATTCTAATATATTTTATGTTTTTATTCTTTTCAATTTCAGAAAAAAAACTATTCCAATTCAGATTATTTAATCTAGACACACACACTTCTTCTAAATATTCACATTCGCTAATATCAGGAAAGTTTATAATCCCAAGATCATCTATTGTCAAACTATATAAATTTTTAAATTTAGATATGTTTTCAAGATGTAATTTTAGCTTTATTGAGTCATTATTAATATTATGTTTAAAAAGTTTTTTATCTGTATGACTACTAATACTTAAAGCATATACATTATCAGGGGTCTTAAGAGCCTTTTTAATGGTTTTATAATGTTTTAATTGGTATTTATCAATATCAAAACTTACTACTTGAGCGTTTAGTAAGTTAAACGAAATTACAATCTGGATTAAAAAAAATATTGTTTTTTTCATATATAAAATATTATTTAAAAACATTTGAATTATTAAGTTTTTACTGTTTTTTGCATGCAGTAGTTCTACCTTAAAATGATTGAATGAGATAGATTATCTAAATTTTTTTGGCACTTTATAATTAATAAATTTGTTTAATGGTAATGATGATGTAGATATATTTCCTAATGCGTCTTTTTGATATATACGAACTCGTTGCCCACCGCTAGTTTGAGTATTTACTCCTTCTGGGTTGGCACTCATACCCATTGCAAAGACATAGCCAGTTTGACCATTACTTAGATAATCATAATCGTTACCATTGGCTCTATCGGCAGGAGTAGAAGGACGCTGAATCCAAGCATTTACATCTAAGTCAAGTAGCGCGTGTCCATCACTAGAACGAAACTGGCTGGTTTTCTTCTCACTTGAATGTGTATGCATTACATCATTGTTTCGGTTTGCATTGCTTAGTCTATTTTGGTCGGCACCATTAAAAGCTTCTTTAAAATTAACTTTACCATTAAAGCCTTTAACCCGAACATAGTCTCCATTATTATCTTTTTTTGCCCCATGTTCAATAGTATTATCAGTAGCATCATTATTTGCGATATTCATCATACTTTGTCGTGTATTTTGGTTTGGCTCATAGGACACAAGATTTCCATAATTTAAGTTATCGTTTTTGAGTTCATTTTTCACTGTATTGGCAGAAACACCATCTCTTACAACATAAAGCTTCGGAGCACCTTGATTAACCCCATCATCACCAATCTGCACACCATTTCGGTTAATTATTGGCCATGCATTTTCTCCATTTTTATCAATGAAAGAAATTGGATTATTTACAGCATAAAGATATGGACTTTGAGAAGAATACCTTTCTGCTTTTGGGTCAATAGTATGAAATCGACCAATTTGTGCATCGTAGAATCTTGCACCGTAGTCGTGCCAGT
>JAOZQN010000258.1 GCA_029932195.1 Bacteroidales bacterium
ATCAATACAGAATATTTATATTTTTCAACAAAATACGTTATAATCAGTATTTTTGTAATATAATTAATTGAAATATTTAATAAATAGATCAAGTAACTAATTTTAAAAAATAACAAATTATGACAAAAAAAGTAAACCTAATCCTTTTAATCATAGGATTAATAGCATTTAATTTTTCTAGTGTAGAAGCACAAGAGAGTCAATCAATTACAGCAGCTTCGTGGTCTGATGGCGATTACAAATGGTGGAAATCTAATTATTCGTCTTTTTATTTGAATAAAGAAGCTGATAAATTAAAAATGGAGTTTATTAAAAACGACAAGGGTGAAGTAATTGAAGTTAAACGTAATGGAAATTCTTATTATATCGACGAGGAAGGAAAATCAGATTTTGCTCGTTATTATAAAAGTAGTAGCGAATGGTGTTTGTTTTTCAAAAAAAATACAATCATTATCTTTAAAGGAGGACATGATAATATAAAAATTGTAGGCTGTATAAAATCAAAATGCAAATCTTCGGATAAAGAATATATAGAAAATTGGTTGGCTGACACCGAAAAACTTCAAACAGATGACATAGAAAAATATAATAAAAAAGTAGCAGAAGAAAATGACCTTACGGAACAGAAAAAAAGAGACCAATATTCTATTGAAGGTAAATCTGTTGCCTCCTTAGAGGTAGTAAATCTTGTTGTTCCTGAAAAATTTGGACATTATAGAAATTTTTCTTTTGATATAAAAGCAATATTAAACGACGGGACAGAAATTACAACTGGTGATGGTAACGGCTATATTTCTGATTATGAAATATCTTATGGAGATATTAATTATGTTGGTTATCAAGTTGAAGGAGAAATAATTGACGCAGATAAAATAACTATTTCTGTTGTATCGAAATATAACTCCAGCCTAAAAACAACAAAAGATGTTATTATTAAATATAATGAAAATCTTAAATTCTCTTGGAATGGAACTTCCTGGAGTAGAAGTGAAGGAGAAAATGCAAGTAGCTACAAAATTGAAATAAAACAAACAACACACAAAATAACAAGTGAAGATTTACTTATGTATAGAATTACCAATATAAACACTGGTTCGCTTATTGCAGAGTTTAAAATTGGGATAGACCATACTGTGCTTTTCTATTGTAAAGGTGGAAATGGCGGTGTGGAAGACTATGTGGGAAACAACGGAGGAGACGGAGGTAATATAACTGTTATAAAAGACCCAAATGTTAAATATTATAACCTATCTTACGAAAATCATGGAGGAAATGGTGGTGATGGAGAATATAATAATAAAGACGGAAAAGATGGAAGAGATGGTTCTTTTAAAGAAGAAACACGTCCTGTTAAATTTTAAGTAGTATTTCCAAATCCTGATTTTTAATTTGTAAATACAAACTAAAAATCAGGAAGTTGGAGAATCTTTCAAATTCCACTCATTGTTTTCTACCCTCAGCTGTTCAACTTCAAAATTGTGTTTTTTGCCATCAGACAGAATAATTTTATCGGCTAGATGTTTTAATTTTTTAGCACTTGTTTTCATCTCATTGGAATCTTTTTTTAATATCAACAAAAAAAGTGATGGTTCAATAAACTCCCTTAAACTATTTGATTCACAGACTATTATTGTTTCTTTATCTGGCACAAGTTTCAACATTTTTTCAAAAGCCAATTCAACAAACTGCGATTTTGCTTTAATTTTAAAAGCATATTTAGCCCCAGCGTTCAACATTTTTCCCGAATCGGAATTATTGTCGGCAGTATGAATTTGAGTAATTCTAAAAGGCTCATTTTCAAGCAAAGGGTTATGATTTTTACCATGAAAAGCAGTTTCTCTATCTCTTATTGTCTTAATTTTTACTGCAATAATATTATTGCCCTCCGAAAATTTTGCAATTATTTTAGAAGTTAAGGTAGTTTTTCCAACATTTCTCGTTGCTCCGCCTATTAGTAGTAAATTTTTCATTCTTCGCATTATTTATAATTTCTTTTTTTTAGATACTAAATATTTGAAAACGTGCCATGTGGCAAGTCTCTACAATATAGTAATTTGTTATTTAATCTTTTTTTGGAGGAAAAATAATAATATGAGAATCATAATCGTAGTAGTTGGTGAATTTTACTGCTTTAAATAATGGATTTTGTCCGTAAACATCATATTTTAATGATGGACTACCTCCCCATTTGCATTCTTTTAGTGTGTCAAAGCGAGTAATCCACGTGTGAATTCCCTGATAACTAAATCCCTAACCAAATTCATTAAGTTTTAATATGCTGTCAATTTTAAGTTTATCTTTATCCATATCAAAAACTGCTTTAATTGGAATATCTGGTTGTCTCCAAACATAATATTTTTTCTCATTGTTAAATTTCCTCATACATCTTTTATACTCTTCCGAATATTCTGAAACTATTAAATAAGCAGTCCAATCAAAATATTTGCACAGAATATAACCAACACTCCAACCTGCATGTTCCCTACCCTTCCAAATTTGTTTGTGATATTTTTCTAATTCAATAAAATTAGTATCCATGCCTGCCTCCAAAGCTTTTATTGCATAAATTGTGCAGTGCATACTATCAGCCTTTTTGCCTCTTTTTTTTAGTTCTAAAATATAGTGTTCAAAAAGATTATTGTTGTTACTAAATTTATAGTTTCCAAGAGCTGCCTCGTACCAAGCAGTTCCATAATATTTACTATAAGAGCGCTTGCTATAATTAAAATACTCATTTTCAATATCTGAAATTTTATTTATTGCATTTGGAGAATTAAAACCAATATATGTATTTTCTAATTTACTGGGTTTTGTATAAACAATATATTTGTGTTGATCATAATTATTTTATTATGAAACTTATTCAAATGTTTAACTTTCTTATTATTACAAGAATATGCAAGGAAAATCGTTGTTAATAATATAAAAAAACATATTTTTTTCATAATACATTGTAAATACTCGGTCTTGTGCATATTGCGAGATAATTAAAGTAATATTATTTTTGACAAAAATATTAAATTATAGTAAATATAACAAATTTGAAGTTGCAAGAACAAATATTTTCTATTGTATCTGCGTGGGAGCAAGGCTCTGAAAGTAAAAAAAAGTCTTTAAAAATTAGAATTTAATGTTTACGATGCTTTTGGAAACAGAATGCGTAAAACAGTAAAAAAAGGCTCAATTATTGAAGATAGAATTTACATAGGAAATTATGAAATTTATAGAAAAACCAGGCGTAATAGACAAAATGGTTGGTAAAATTCTCTGTAACTCTTATATTTGCTAGCTTTGCGGCAAATCAAAGGTTATGAATACAAAAAAATGATTTATTGATGAGTTTTTTTGAGGCATAAAGACTTCTAAAAATATAAAAATAGGAGTCAAAAATAAACTTCGATCTTTCTTAATATTTTCGTTAACTAACAAGTATATCTCTATTAGCTAGCTCTCTTACAAAGACTATTTATATTTTACTTGATAAAATAAATTCATGATTTTTTTTTTTAATATAGGATTATATATAAAACAATAGCAACCATTTTGTCCACTTGAAGTAAATGAACAAGAAAAAACAATCATTTTGTCCATTACACCAAAAACCACAAACGAAACTTTAAACCCGCACTGGTGCGAGTTTGTTGCTCGTATCCAACTAATTATAATAGGTAAATATCAATTATTGCATAATTTTGGGTACTGCTATATTTCCAAGGCGGTGGTTTATTTTATTACCAATAAGGGTTTGGACACAAGCTACAAGCTCGCACCAACTGGGAAAAACAAGTATAAAACAGAATAAGAAACCTCATAGATTATATAATAAACAATAAATATCTAATATATGAAATTAATCAATATTATTAATTTAGACGATAAAATATTAACTAAAAGGCTAAATATTATCAAGAAGGTCTTAATTATATATTCTATTTGTGCTATTGTTATTGTACCTTTACTTGTAATTTATTTTTGGATAGATTACAAACAATACGAAAAAAAGAATGCTTATATTAGAGCAAATTATCCTTTAACAACAACAGTAACGAGGTTAACAGGAGTTGTTTCTAAAATTATTGAGGATCCTTTTATTCACATTGAAATTAGTAATGGAGGCAAATATATATTAGGCTCATACATGAATGAAAAAGAAATGCCTTTTATTGCTGCAAAGTTTATTATGTTAGGAGACTCAATATACAAAGAAGCAGGAAGTGACACTTTATTTGTTTACAGAGATACAATTGAGTATTTCTTTATTGATTAAGTTTAAAAAAAAACATATTGCCCGCTGGTGCGAGCTTGTAGCTCGTATCCAACTAAATATAATAGGTCAATATCAATTACTGCATAATTTTGGGCACTACTATATTTCCAAGGCGGTGGTTTATCTTATTGCCAATAAGCGTTTGGACACGAGCTACAAGTTAGCAGTAGCTGGGGCAGAAAAACTTATTTCAAATAAATGGTCTAATTTTGGATTTATTAAAACTAATTAATTATGGAAAAAAAACAAGCAGTAGAAATAGTAACTAAAGTTATTATGAAAATTTATAATGGAAAAATAAGCAGATTTCATATTAACGAAAATGGAGCTAAAGAATTCGAATATGGTTGGATTATACATTATAACTATAAACAAATAAAAGGAGTTAGAGCGTTGTCAAATGCTTCTTGGAGTTGGTCCAATTGTAATTGATAAAGAGAATGGAACAGTCTATACAACAGGCTCTAATTTTCCAGATATTATTGAAGACTTTACTAAATATAAAAATAACAAGAAAAGTATAATTAATTGGAAAGAATGTATTTTCAATTTTTAATTGGAATGTGTATTTTCAAAGCAACGTTTTTTTTATGCAAATATATAGCGTTTTTCATATTACTTTACACTTTTTAAATTTCTCTAAAATTCGTATCAAGCTTGCCTCGTTCAGGTATTTTTCACCTGCACGCTGACCTTACAAATAAATGTGTGTGTGTATAAATGCAGTCAGGTGAGAAACACCTGACTGAGGCAAAGAGTTGAATGTTGAATATTACTCTTTTCCAAGCAGTTTGAACATGTTTTTTTTGTATGCTTCTACTCCGGGTTGGTCAAACGGATTTACTTCAAGCAGATATCCGCCAATTCCGCAAGCCTTCTCAAAGAAATATATTAATTGACCTACATAAAACTCTGATAATTCGGGAATTTCAATAATAATATTTGGCACACCTCCATCAATGTGAGCTTGTAAAGTTCCGAGCATTGCTTTTTCGTTTACAAATTCAATATTTTTGCCAGCCAAATAATTTAGCTTATCGTGGTCTTCCTTATTTTCTGGAATTGTAAGTTTGTGTTTTGTGCCTTTTACAGATATAATTGTCTCAAAAAGAGTTCGTTCGCCCTCTTGAATATATTGCCCAAGTGAATGCAAATCGCTTGTGAAATTTGCCGAAGCAGGAAAAATTCCTTTATTTTCTTTGCCTTCGCTTTCACCAAAAAGCTGTTTCCACCATTCACCCACGTATTGAAGTTTTGGATTGTAATTTACTAAAATTTCGGTCTTGTAATTCCTTTTGTATAAGGCATTTCTTGTTGCAGCATAAACTCCAGCTATGTTATTTTCAAATTCTTGGTCGGCAGAAGTATTTTGCTCCATTAATTTTGCTCCTTCAATAAGTTTACGAATATCAAAACCAGCTATTGCAATGGGTATCAGACCAACAGGAGTTAAAACGGAATATCTACCTCCCACATTATCAGGAATCACAAAAGTTTTGTAACCCTCGTTGTCTGCAACAATTTTTAATGCCCCTTTTTCAGCGTCGGTAATGGCTACTATTCTGTTCTTTGCGTCCTTTTTTCCAAATTTTTCTTCAATATCATTTTTCAGGATTCTAAAAGCGATAGCTGGCTCGGTAGTTGTTCCCGATTTTGAAATTACACAAATTCCATAAGACTTATCTTTCAGAAATTCACGAAGTTCTGCCATATAATCTTCGCTCAAATTGATGCCTGCATAAATAACTCGTGGATTTTCTCTTTTATCAAAATTATCAAAACTTCCTGATAAAGAATCTATTACAGCTTTTGCTCCCAAATACGAACCACCAATTCCTACAACAACAAGAACATCAATATTTTCCTGCATTTTTTTTGCTGTCTCTTCTACTTCTGCCAAGTATTCATCTGTAATTGAGGACGGTAAACCTACCCAGCCCACAAAATCGTTGCCTGTTCCTGTTCCTTCGTGCAATGCTTTATTTGCATCTGCTACTTGATTTTTGTAATCGCCAATAGTTGCTTGCGATATGAAATTATCTACATTTGAAATGTCTAATTTTATTTGTTCCATTGTTTTTTATAGTTTTGAGTTATTAGTCTTAAATTTTTAGTTGATTTTAACTTACTTATTTTCATACATTTCTATTCTTTTTTTCTTTTCTTCTGCAAGCTCTTTTTCAGCTTGATTTAATTCTCTAAAAAAAACTAATTCGCAGTTATCCCATTTATACACACCTGGCTTTTGTTCGTCTGAAAGATATATTGTTTCCTCAGAACCATCATACCAACAACCTTTGTATGGCTCTGGTTTTCCATTTTTCCAAATAACCCAGCTTCTATTATAATATTTATCAAATTTTGTTTCAATAATATTATCAGGAGTATTTTCATCAAATCTCACATAATTATTTATATCATAAATACAATAACCTTCTTTTGATACGAATAAATATTCGCCTGTTTTACCTGGAATTTCTTGCCAATAAACAATAGTTTTCACATGAGAACTAATACCTGATTCATAATGGTCATCTACATCTTCTTTTATTATGTCTCCATCTTTTTTATACCACTGAGTTGTTACATAATTTCCTGTATCTGGATATATTACTATTTTGGTTAAGTGCCCTTTATAACCATAATATTTCCATTTTCCTATTCTTTCTTTATTTTTGTATTGTCCTTTAACTGTTCTTATCCCCTCATTATTTTCAGTAAATTCACCACCTATAAATATAGCTTTAATTTCTGCAAGACTGGGTTCAAAAAAATCTTTTTCGCTTCTTTCATGTTCTGACTTTTTATAATATTCGATAATTGGAATTATAAAAAAGACATATCCTCGTAAGCTACTTTCTTCTCCACCTGCTGCTTTTAGCATCAAATCAATAAAATCATCATTATTCATTATCATCAAATTCATTAATTCATCTCTTTCATCTATTTTTATACCTTGAATTATAGCAAGTCCCAAATAGGCATAATTATTTGTTGTATCTATTTTTATTGCTTTTTCAAAATATTTTGTTGCATTTTTATAATCTTCTTCAAAAAGGTATTCCCAGCCTTTTATTTCTTTTTTGTGGCTTTTGTTATACCTTTTATCAAGCTCTTGCGAGAAAGAATTTAGTGCTAAAAAAAAGACAAAATAAATTATAATTAATTGTTTCATTATTATTTTAATTTTAGATGTTGATTTTCTATTTTTCAATAAAAATCCTTATTAATAATGTTCTTTAATTTGTTCAAAAATAGCTTCTCAATTTGCGTCATTATTTTAAAATTCTCAAAAAACTTGCATTTTATAATCTTTGTTGCCTCTAAAACAGACAGCTATGGCTCGCCAATTTTCATAATCGCCTGTTAGATGCTTCTGGGCTTGTGTTTTTACTTTTTCAAATTGAAGTTCAAATTCTGATTCTGTTGCTTTTTTAGGAACTTGTTTTATTTCAAAAACATCGTGTAATTCGTGCTGAACTACTGCATTATGCAAAGATTTTAACATTATATCGGCTCTTCCAGTAGGGAAATTATACTCTGGCAATACTTCATAAATATTTTTGGTAAACGTATTCCAAAGAACATGATACAACAAACCGTGATAAAAACTTTCGTTAGCATTTTTGAAAAAATCGCCTGGAAATTTTTTAATTATTTTTTCAAAAAAGTTTTCTATTAAGTTATTAACATCGCCAATTGCTTGATATGTTTGGATAATTCTTGAAATCTGAAATCCTGTGGGAGTAAAATTATTTATTTCTTTAAAATAATCAAGAGCCATATTATAGGTAACAATATTAGGAATCTTTAAATTGCTCCAAAAATTGCCATAAGTTAAAATTCCTGAATAATATAAACCTTCAATTATATAATCTCCGTTTTTATAGTTGTTCATCTTAAAACTAACATTTAAAGAAGAAGAGAAGTTTAAGCCTTTATTTTCAGTAATTTCATTAATGATTTCGTTGCGTCCTTCTGTATTATTGCCAAAAATAATGGCTATTTGGCGGTAATCTATTCGCAAGTTATCGTCAATTAAAAAATCGGGATATTCATCGTTTTCTATTAAATTTTTAAGAAAATAAAGCGTCATCATTGGATTAAATAAATGCTCGCCTTTTTTATGAAACTTATAACCGTCATAATATTGCTTCAGCGTTCCTAACACTTCTGTTTTGTTGGTCTTTAAATCATAATCTTTATAAATTTCATTAACCAAATTTTCTGTTTCGGGATAGGTAAAACCGAGCATATTTGTGTATTTTTTATTAAAAGTTATCCACTCGGAAATATTATATCCGCTGTTCATGTCGGCGATTGTAATTGGCAGTATTCCAGTAATATATACCTTATCTACTGATGTTGCTGTGCCAAATTTTACTATTTCAAAAAAGCCTCTGAAAAAACCACCACTTCGTAAAATATTAAGATATTCGTTTTCCTCTTCCGAAGCGTATTGGTAAAATATTGCCATTGCATTAGTGAGAGAATCGTATTCGTCTATAACAATAAATAATTTACCACCATAAGTTGCAACAAGGTTTATTACATTAGCCAATGCCCCTGATGAATTATTTTTATATTCACTTTTATAATCTTCTATTTGATTATTATTTAATTTTAACTCCTAAAGTTTCGGAGTTGATAAAAAGATGTAAATCAATGTTTTATTTTTTATA
>JAOZQN010000845.1 GCA_029932195.1 Bacteroidales bacterium
AAATATAGTATTTGGTAGTTATTTTTCTTTTTTTTATCTTTGAAAAATTCAATAATAATTAGCTAATAAAAATGCAATAAAAATGTTAAAATAGTTTTGCAGATATTAAAATGTTTTTTTATCTTTGTAAAAAACAAAAAAACACCCATAAAATGGAAACACCAACTACAAACACCAACATAAAAGAACTTATGTGGCAAAACATTAAAGACCTGCCAGAAGAAAACATACAAGAAATATTAAATTTTATTATTTATACAAAGAATAAAACGTATAAATATGAGCAATCTGCAAACCAGCACTATAATACCGATGTTGAATCTGCCAATCTATTCCGCAAATTAATAGAACAATCCGAAAAAGATTATAAAGAACATAAGATAACTATTAATGAGGAGTTTGAAAAAGAAGCAATGTTATGGTAAGAAAAATATTGTGGACGGATACTGCTAAGATGTCGTTAAAATTGATATTTGATTATCATAAAAAAAATACTAATAGTTCTGTTGCCAATAAAATAAGAAGACAAATTTTTAACGATGTAAAACTCCTAAGAACAGGTTTGTTCCTTAGCACCAAAGAACCATTGCTGTTAGATTTTGAAAAAGAATATAGATATCTCGTTTCCCGAAATTATAAAATTATTTATTTTGTAGATGCAGACAATATCATTATCTCACTAATTTTTGATACTCGCCAAAGTCCACAAAAATTATACAGCATTATAAAAAAACAAAACATTTAACGTAATAATTCTTTTTGTTTTGTAATAATTATTATACCTTTGCAAAACAATGTTTTACGCAGTTAGTAAATTGAACAATTAATTTATGCCAAACAAAATAAAAATAACCGAAGGAGACAATAATATTGTTATCCAAAACGCATAAAGCGGAAGGGACATAATAATAAACAAAAAAAATTATTGTTTTTTGTTTTATAATTAAATGTTATATATTTGACAAATTATTAATTCATAATTAAACAAATTGGAAATGAAATCTAAAATTAAAAGAATTCTTATAATTATAACCTTTATTTTTTCGGTGATATCTTGGGGCTGTAATGAAGATAAGTGTGCAGATTATAAACCTTGCTCTCAACGGATTAAAAATAAAGATACAGTTAGTATAAAAAAGACAAAAATCTACTTAGAGACTTCGGCAAGTATAAAAGGGTATGTAGAAACAGAAAAGAAATCTAATTTTAAGGATATTAAATATATTACTAAATTAGAAAAAATTTCAGACACAATAGAACTTTACACAATAAAGGATGAACCTGTTTTATACAAAGAAAGTTTTAATGAATTTAATAATAATCTGATAAATGGAAAAATTTTTAACGACGGACGTTCAAGATTACATCAGTCTATTACTTTTATTGTGGATTCATTAAAAAATAATGAAGTAGCTGTTTTTATATCCGACTTAATACCAGACATCAGAGAAAGAAATAAAGGTAATATTTCTAACTTGGATATAATACAAAATGAAATTTTTGACTTAATTTCTAAAAAGAAAAATATTTCAATAATTGTTTATCAGTTTCATACAAACTTTAATGCTAAAAATTATTTTAATGCAAATGGTAACGAAAAACCATTTTTGTATGAAAAAGAAATTAAAACATTAGAAAATAGACCCTATTATATATGTTTTTTTGGAGAATCTGAAGTTTTAAAAAAGATTTTGGAAAATAACATCATGGCTAATTATACAAATGTATTTTCTTATGGTTTGCAATATAATTGTAATGACGTAAATAGTAAATTTATAGCATTAAGTGGTTCGCAAATAATATATGAAGAAGTTGTTGATAGGATAGGAGGTAATGACGTAGAATTTGCAATTAGTTTAAATTTAGAGAAGATACCAAATTATGCTATAACAAATGAATATTTAAAAGAAAATTTACATCTTGAACCATTACACGTAAAATCTGATATGGAAATATTGACTATGGTAGATTTTAGAAAAAAACACCCAAGTAAATTTAAAGAAGAAAAAAACACAAATTTAGTGGTGCTAATAAAACTAAAGCCAAATAAGGAAACAGAAGATTACAG
>JAOZQN010000259.1 GCA_029932195.1 Bacteroidales bacterium
CATTAATAATGAGCTTTAAATAAAGAATTTACAAACTCCGAAACTTCAGTAAATAATTAAACAAAAATAGAAAGTAATATTTTTCAAAATACTTATTGTCCTTGCGAAAGCCAATTAAAAACTCAATATTAAAAACCAAGCACTTTCTTACGATGAATATACGCACAAAAATACTGATATTTATATTGTCCAGCTCTATTCTAATTTTTATAGCAGCAATAGGCGTTGTAACTTACAGTCAAAGACAATATGCCATTGAAACATCTAAAAAAACTGCCGATTTATACTCATTACAATCTGCACACATTGCCGAAACAATTTTTGCGTCGGATTTGAATGTTGTTAAAACACTCGAAAATGCAATGAATGCAGTTGTCGAACGAGATAAATACCCAAAAGAAACTTTGGAGACTATTTTAGAAAATGTGCAAATAGACAACCAACAGTTTTTGTCTATTTCTATGTCTTGGGAATTAGACTTTATTGATAAAAAATGGGAGTATCCGTATGGTCGCTTACTAACAAGCACTTTATTTGACAAAGGAAAAGTAAATTTTATTATAGATTCGCTGGAAACAGACGGAGACGAAATAGAAAAGGCTTATTATAAATTTAAAATAGGAGAATTTAAAGAATTAGTAACAGATCCTTATTTTTTTACATATACAAATTCAGATACAGGAACTTCTTTTTTAGAAATCTCAATTGCCACTCCTATATTAAAAAACAGTGAATTTGCAGGTATTATTGGAATTGATGCATCATTAGATAGATTTAATGTTATATCAGAAAGTAAAACTCTTCTCAATGGTAGTTATACTTTTATATTATCAAATAATGGAACACTGGTAAATCATCCAAAAAGAGAATTTCATGGGAAAGTAGTAACAAAAGTTTTGCCTGCATATGCTGAATATGATGTTTTAAATAAAATAAAAAAGGGAGAATCTTTTTCCTTTATTATTGAAAATAATGAAAACAATAAAGAATATATTTCTTTTAGCCCTGTTAGGATAGGAACCACAAAAACGCCTTGGGCTATTGGCTTTGTTGTTCCTCTAAGTGAAATAATGCAAGACTCTTATAAAAGTTTAAAAATTTCATCTTTTGTTACATTTATAGGGCTAATAATTTTATCAATAGTAATAATATTTATTGTGGAACTATTAACACGCCCCATCAAAAAAACTACTGATATTCTCCAAGAATTAGAGAAGGGTAATATTGATAAAAATTTAAGAATAGATATTAAAACAAAAGATGAGATGGGAAAAATGGCTAATTCCGTAGATAATCTTATTATTTCGTTGAATAATACAGCCAATTTTGCAAAAGAAATTGGAAAGGGAAACCTTAATGCAGAATATAAAATTCAAAGTAGCAACGATGTTCTTGGAACAGCACTAATTGAGATGAAGAAAAATCTTATTGCAGCAAAAGAACAGGAGTTAAAAAGACAACAAGAAGGAGAGAAGCTGTCTTGGCGACAAACAGGTATTACCGAAGTAAACGAAATTTTGAGATTGGAAAACGAGGATATAAATAAGATGTCTTATCGTGTAATAAAATATCTAATATCCTATCTCGACGCAAATCAAGGAGGTTTTTATGCTGTAAAAGGAAATAGAATAGAATTAATTTCTGCCTACGCTTTTGACCGGAAAAAACAAATGGAGGCAAATATAGAATTTGGAGAGGGTTTGGTAGGACGCTGTGCCAAAGAACAAAAAACAATTAATATATCAAATTTACCAGAAGGATACCTATCTGTAAGTTCGGGACTTGGAGACGATAGTCCTAAAAACTTAGTTATTACTCCATTAGTTTTTGAAAGAACTGTTTATGGTATTATAGAAATTGCTTCTTTTAATGAATACCAAAAATTTCAGATAAATTTTTTAGAACAGGTGTCAGAACGTATTGGCTCTTCTATTTCAAATCTTCTGAAAACTATCCGAACAGCAGAATTACTAAAAGACTCTCAAGAGCAGTCAAAATTATTAGAGTCAAAAGAACAAGAAATAGAAAAAAGAATGAAAGCCCTTAATTTTGCTCAGCAAGAGGTAGAATTAGGAGAGGTAGAAACAGCAAGTCTAATAGATGCCATTTCTAAACAATCCTCAATTGTAGAATACGACATGAGGGGTAATATAATAAATATTTCTGGAGCTAAACTAACTGATAGAGGTTTAAAAAAGGAAGATATTGTAGGTAGAAATCAAACAGAGTTTGCAAAAGAAGCAAAAGAAAATCCAGACTGGTATGAGAAGTTTTGGTATGACCTAAATAATGGTATCATCAGAAAAAGAATTTTTGAGTTTAAAACAAATCTTGATACAATTATTTTTGAAGAAACCTATATTCCTATCTTAAACAAAGAAAATGAACCATATAAGGTAATAAATTTTGGTATAGATATTACTGAAAATGTAAAATTAAAAGAGGAAATTGAAAAAATGAAAAGTAAGTAATTCAGTGAGCAATTCTTAAAAAAATTGTTGACTCTAAAATAAATTTTAAATTTGTATTAATAAAATATAACTAAACAATAATAAAATGATTGACAATACTTTACGCACAGCAAAAATAAAAATGTTTTTTGTAATAATATTTATAATGTTTGCTTTTTCGCTTGTCTATGCTTTTGTGGGAGACATAGACAATATTACAAAAACAATTTTACTATCCGTCTCTTTTTTAGCATTATCTGGATACGTTGTAATGCACATTTTAAAATTACACTATTTCCACTTAAACAAAGACCGAAAGAATATTACTGTCAGATTCTATAATTCACACCCTTTTCTTCGAAATTATAAACAATATCAAATTCCTATCGTAGCATTTGCTGGCTACGAAATAAAGAAAAGTTTTTCGGGATACAAACAAGAAATAATTTTAAAAATAAAAACAAAAACGGGAATTGTAGAATATCCTGCCATAAGTATCTCTGCACTAACAAAAAGTGAAAGAATATTGCTTTACGGCACTTTAAAAAAACATGTAAAATAAAAAGTGTAACATACTAAGAATAGGTTACATGTTGCACGTTCCAAGTTTTGCAAGGCGATTATAAATTGTATTTCAGAGTTTGAAGGTGTTTATTAAAATAGCTGACGTTTTTCACTAGTGTCAAGTTCAAGGCTTTTTTGAAATTTCAGAATTAAAGTTTACCTTTGTAAATGAGTATTTTAAAATTTAAAAAATAACATGCCATTAGGCACTTGGCACTCGTGAAAAACGCCAAATAGCTTTATTTATTCGCTTTGCGTAACCTTGCAACATAACATGAAACGTGTAACACACTCATAATAAATAACCACCTTATCAAAAACCTTTTAGTAATAAGACTTTCTGCTTTTGGCGATGTAGCAATTTCGGTGCATGTTGTGCGAGCTGTTATTGAGCAAAACCCAGATATAAAAATAACTCTTCTTACAAGAAAAGCGTTCCAACCTCTATTTGCCAACATAGAGCGACTCTCCTTTATCGAACCTGATTTAAAAGAAAAACACAAAAATATTTTCGGGCTTTTTAAACTTTTTAAAGAAATTAATAAAAACAATAATATTCATTCAGTAATAGACTTACACGATGTTATTAGAAGTAAAATTTTAAGAAATTTTTATTTTTTTAAAGGTGTAAAAACTTATAAAATAAACAAAGGCAGAGCAGAAAAGAAAAAACTCATAAATTCCAAAAATAAGCAAAAACAACAACTTAAAACAAGTATTGAACGATACGCAGAAGTTTTTGTAAAAGCAAATATAAAAGTAGATTTAGAAAAGCAATCTTCTCTAATAAAATCAGAAAAGCAAGATAACTGGATTGGAATAGCTCCTTTTGCTTTGCACAAGCAAAAAACTTATCCTTTGGATAAAATGAAAAAATTAATTCAATTACTTGATAATGAGAATTATAAAATTCATATTTTTGGTGGCGGCAAAAAAGAAAAAGAATTTGCCGAACGAATAGAAAAAACGGGTAAAAATGTGGTTTCTTTGATAGGAAAATTTAAACTTTCGCAAGAAATAGAGATGATAAGTAAAATGCAAGTAATGATAACAATGGACTCAGCAAACATGCACCTTGCGGCATTAACCGATGTAAAAATAATCTCTATTTGGGGAGGCACTCACCCTTTTGCAGGCTTTTCGGCCTTTGCCCCTTCGGATAGAAATTTTATTATTCAAAAAGAATTAGATTGTCGCCCTTGCTCTGTTTTTGGAAACAAAGAATGCCCTAGCAACGATTTAGCCTGTATGGACATCTCGCCAGAAGAAATAAAAAAAACGATTGAAGCAATAATTCAAAAGCATTGAAATTTAGTATTTTGTTAATTTACAAAGGCTATGGTTTATAATTAAAATTTTAATAGAAATAAATAAGGAGATTGTTTTTAATAACTTCTTAACTAAAAAAGCGAGCTTTAAACGGTTCGCTTTTTTTATTTAATCTCAAAAAAAATATTCATATTTTGAAAAATATCTTTTTTTACTACTTTTGTTGCTATTTATTATTATACTAATTAGGGAGACAGGTTTCAAGTTACAGGTTACAAGTTCCGCAAAGCAATTATAGATAGTATTTTTAGAGGTTCTTTTTATTCTCTCAGTGCGATGGCTATTATTTTTTAGACCTTTGATATTATTTATAAGTCCATAAAATAAAAAAGAGCTTTTGTTCTTTCGCTTTGCGGAACTTGTAATCTGAAACTTGCAACGCTCTTGTAAAAACAAATTTAACATGTTAAAAATTAAAGCAATAATAATTATTTGTATCTTTTTTATCTCAATTAATGTAAATGCCAAAACAGACAAATATCGTTTGACTTACAACAACAATCCATCTACCACAATATCAATAGGTTGGGTGCAACAAGATGGAAGTAATGCCAAAGTTTATTTTAGCGAAACCGATTTTGGAACAGACTATGAAAAATATGAAAATAGTCAGAAACCAACTAAAATTAATGAATATAAAGGAGCAAAACATTGTTTTGTTGATTTAAAAGACCTAAAAGCAAACACAATATATTATTTTATAATAAAAGATGATAACAGCACAAGTAAGCGGTTTTATTTTCTTACAATTTCTGACAACCCCAACGAAAGACTATCTATTATTGCAGGTGGAGATTCTCGCACATACAGAGAACCTCGCCAACTTGCCAACAGACTGGTAGCAAAACTTCAACCACATTTTGTTATTTTTGATGGTGATTATACTGTTAGAGGTTCGGGGGAAGAATGGAACAACTGGCTGGACGACTGGCAACTAACAACAAGCAAAGACGGAAGAATGATACCAATACTTGCTGTGCAGGGAAATCATGAAACAAGCAAAGATGTTTTTAATGTTTTTAATGTTCCTAATAAAAAAATATATTTTTCTCTGAATTTTGGAGGCGATTTATTACATGCAATTGTTTTAAATACAGAAATAAAAATACCAGGAAAACAAACCGATTGGCTCAAAAAAGACTTATCAGAAAATAAATCTGCAATATGGACGGTTGCTTCTTATCACAAACCTATGCGACCACATTACACAAAAAAGAGAGAGGGAGATGCACAATACGATAACTGGGCAATTCCACTATTTGAAAACGGTGTAAAACTTGTTGTAGAGGGAGATACGCATACATGTAAATCTACTTGGGCAGTAAAACCATCGCAAGAAGAGGGTAACGACGAGGGGTTTGTTAGAGACGAAAACGGAATGGTTTTTATTGGCGAAGGAACTTGGGGAGCACCTGTAAGAAAATCGGACGACCAAAAAAGTTGGACAAGAGATACCGATGCAATTAGCCAATTTAAGTGGATTTTTGTGGACAAAGAAAAAATAGAAATCCGAACAGTAAAATATAAAAATGTAGAAGAGGTTGCCGAACTAACAATTGATAAAATGTTTGAAATACCAGAAGGAATAGACCTTTGGAATCCTAAAAATGGGAAATTAATAACTATAAAAAAATAGGCTAAAACGAACAACGAGGTAGTCATGCTTAAGTTTTTTCGTATTTTTAATTTTATAAGATATTTATTTTTAGTAAATTACTTTTAACTTTACACATTAAAACTTTTAACTAACAACGGATGTCTCAAATAACAAGTGTATTAGATGATTTTCTTGGGATTTTTTACCCTAACATGTGTCAGGGTTGTGGTGAACCTTTGCTGAAACACGAAAATTTTATTTGCTCAAAATGTATGTTTTCTATTCCTCGCACAAACTATCACAACTCTCGCAAAAACATGATTAGCGAATTGTTTCTTGGTAAGGTGAAAATAGAATATGCTACTTCATTTTGCTTTTTTCATAAAGATGGTATTTTGCAAAATTTAATCCACAGCTTAAAATACAAAGGAGGAAAAGAAGTTGGTGAAACTCTTGGTAAGTATTTTGGTAGTGAAATAAATACTTCCGATTTTTCTAATATTGACCTAATAATTCCCGTTCCTTTGCACCCAAAACGGCAAAAATTTAGGGGCTATAATCAGAGCGAATGGATTGCCAAAGGACTTGGCGAAATAATGAACAAACCAGTTGATGTTAAATCTGTTATACGAAGCAGAAATACAAAAACTCAGACTGAAAAAAATAAAGATGAAAGGTGGGAAAATGTTAAAAATATTTTTGAAGTCGTTAGTCCTAAAGACATTGAGAACAAACATGTCTTGGTAATAGATGATGTAATAACAACTGGTGCAACCATAGAATCCTGTGCTTCAACAATATTAGATGTTAAAAACACAAAAATAAGTATTGCCTCAATTGGCGTAGCAAGCATCTAAATTTTACAGTAAACAGTTATCAGTAAACAGTAAGCAGTTAGTAACAATAGCAAAGCCCTTGTTTACTGATAACTGTTTACTGTTTACTGTTTACTGTTTACTGTTTACTGTTTACTGATAACTGATAAAACTGTTTAATGGATGTCAATATTAAACATCATTCTTGCCTGAATACCTTGTATTTTAGATATTTCGTTTAGTTGCATATAATATTCGTAAGATGCTCCAAGTGATTTTTTTAGGACAAAAGTTTCTGCTTTAACAGAAAGGTCTTCCATAATTTGTTCAAAAGGGTCTTTTATTTTAGGTAGTTCAATTATCTTATAATCAGTTATACCTGCTAATTCTTCGGCAACTTCAATAGCTCTGTTCAAACCACCAAGTTCATCTACAAGACCAATTTCTATGGCATTTATTCCACTCCAAATTCGTCCTTGACCAATGCTATCTACTTGGGCAACAGTCATATTTCTACCTTCTGCAACATGTTCTATAAAAACGCTGTAAATATCTTCTACAAACAATTGCAGAAAATCTTTTTCTGTGTTTGTTAGTGGTCGTGTAAAGGCTGGCAAATCTGAATATTCGTTAGTTTTTACCGTGCTTACATTTATTCCTATTTTGTCGTTCAAAAGTTTTTGAGCATTTGGATACACACCAAACACACCTATTGAACCAGTCAAAGTATTTGGCGAAGCAATAATTCTATCTGCAGGAGCAGCGATGTAATATCCGCCCGAAGCGGCGTATTTTCCCATAGAAACCACAACAGGTTTAACTTCTTTTGCAAGCACAATTTCTCTCCAAATAATTTCCGATGCCAAAGCACTTCCTCCTGGCGAGTTAATTCTCAAAACAATTGCTTTTACCGACGAATCTTTGCGTGCCTTGCGAATTGCTTTAGACATGCCGTCTGCACCAATTGTGTAACTGTCTCCTTTGCCCATTTCTATTCCGCCAATGGCATAAATAATTGCAATTTTATCATTCCCTTTTACTTTTAAATCTTCATTATCATCTAATTTCATGTATTTTGAGAGCTTTATAAGATTTAATTTATTATCTTTTTTTACTCCCACAAGTTTTTTAAGTTCTTCTGTTATTTGGTCTTGATATTTTAAGGCATCAACAAGTTTTTTATCTACACTGCTTTGTGTAGAAACTATTTCAAGGCTATCAGCATATCTGTTTAATTCTTCGGCAGTCAAATTTCTACTTATTGCTATTTTATCCACAAAATCGTTCCAGATAGAAAATAAATAAGTCTCCATTTGTTCTCTGTTTGCATCGCTCATTTCTTCTAAAATAAAAGGCTCAACAGCACTTTTAAATTTTCCATGACGAATAACTTCTGCTTCTACACCAATTTTATCAAGAGCATTTTTAAAAAACATATTTTGCATAGAAAAACCGGTGAACGTAAAATGTCCGCTTGGAGTCATGTAGATTTTATCGGCAACCGATGCCAAATAATATGTTTTATGCGAATAATAATTAGCATAAGCAATCACAAACTTGCCTGATTCTTTGAACTTTATAATTGCATTTCTTATTTCTTCTATTTCGGGCAAACCAGATTCTATGGCAGATAATTCCAAATAGATACCTTTTATTTTGTCGTCTGTTTCTGCTTTCTCTATTGATTTTAGAACATTATTTAGCCCAATATATTCGTTTTGAGACATGCTCATAAAATCTATATTTTCCATAAAATTGTCAGAAGCCCTGTCTATAATAGGCAAATTAAGTTCCACGTGAAGAATAGAATTATCCTTAACTTTTACTTTGTCGCCAGAAGCTGCCACGGCAATCATTATTATCATAAGAATACCCATAAATATTCCCATTATTGTAGAATAAATAAATATTCCTACAACTACTGTAAGTGAGTCTTTTAAAAATGTTTTCATTGAAATTTGGTTTTATTAGTTTGTTGGTTTATTGGTCTTCATTAAAAATAGTAGAGAGTGTTAGGTTGTTTCTATGTAATTTCATCTAACGAACTACTTATTTAACTAAAGTTTTTGCCTTCATAATAATCAGATTATTAGATAGTTGCAATTTTGCTGCAAAAAAGTAATATCCTGACAGTCAAAAGATTAAAGTTTGGTGAAAT
>JAOZQN010000846.1 GCA_029932195.1 Bacteroidales bacterium
TATTTCTAACAATTTTATTATCACCGATTTAGAAAGTCAGAAACTTCAGTTATTTATTTTGAAAATAGCAAAAAAATCAATCCAATTTGGGAGACGATTTGTTTTTTTGTTATTGATAATAAATGGTTTATTAAGAGCTAAACTACTTAAAAGAAAATAATCCTGTTCGTTTATTATATTTTTATTAATCAAATTATAAGTAATTTCCTGAAAATACAAGTATTTATTAGAAAAGAGCTTTTGTTTTAATTTTTTATCAGCCTCTAATATCTTTTTAGTAAGAGATTTATCTGTAAAATGAAGAGATAGAATATTTGAATTTAGTGAGTTCATTTTTTTAGATTTTATAATTTGTTTAATTTAAAATTTTGGCTACCCATGTAAAGTTAGAAAATTTCGGAACTTTCCACCACCTTGTAAATCAATCTTATCCAATCTTACGTGGGTAGTCAAAAAATTTGCATTTTTTTTATTTTAATAAAGTTGTTTCTACAATCTTTCCTGATTGCAAAATGAAGTTCCATTATTAAAAAATATCCTGCAGAAAGGCTTTAAAAAAATGCGGTATAAAAAGAATACAAAGCTTACTTTGCTTGGGGTAATCAGCGTTACCTACCCTCCTAAAAGTCTTTTGAACTACAAATTTAATCGGATTTACATTTGTAAAAAAACGTTTAGTATATCTGCTACCTCGAGTTAGGCATGAAGTAATCAATGAGGCACTACGGGCAAACCGATTTTTGCCAATAAGAGTTAATAATTTCTTTTTAGTTGTCATAATAAATTGAGTTTTAAAACGCTTCCAGGTCTTGCAGACGCTGGGAGGTTTTTTCAGGATAAATCTTGTTTCTGTATTAATGACGATTGTTTTATAAAAAGGGGGTAGAAATTTTTATAAAAATTATGATTTTATTCACAGGGTGATTTAAAATCACCCCGTGAATATCTACTTAAATCATAAAAGCTCTTATTTTTCGTAGCGATTTATTTATTTTTTTGATATGAGATTTTATGGTGCTAACTTTTGAGCCATTTACTTCAGCCATTTCTTTTAGAGAATATCCTTCAAATTTCATTTTAAGGACTTTTTTTTCGGTGGCAGTAAAGTTGTTTTCTGAAAATTCAATAAATTCGTCCATAGCAATTTGTGAAATGGCATTATTAAATGTCGCTTCAGTTGAGCTTTCTGGAATTTCGGCATAGGAGTAACTGTTCCGACGAGCCTTGATGGTGTCAAAAGCAGTGTTTATGGTAGTGCGAATGAGTAACGACTTTAAGCTGGACTTAATAACGTATCCTTCCAAACCTTTGTGGTAGATTTTTGTGAATACGTCTTGAATTACGTCGTTAGCAAGGTCGTTGCACTTTACAATGTTGTAGGCAAAATTGAATAAATATTCTCGGTAGTTATTGTGAATTTCTGAAAAAGCACTGCTGTTGCCAGCAAGAAAACTATTCCAAAGGTTAATTTGTTCTGAGGTCTTCATATTATATTTCATATCTCTAATTGGTTTTGTTGCAGCCAATAACGAGCAAAATATATCTGAAAACAAAATAGAAAGAACACTGCATAACGGATTATGCACTACATTCACAATACAACCACAATTTAAGAAATTACTTCAATATCTTCCGATATTTTGGTGTTTTTTCTTTGTAAACAGATAATAAATTACCCGTTATTCGGCTGCAAATAAGACAAAATGTTAATTTTTTTATGAATTAACCTTGTCAAGGGAAGAGATTCTGGAATACAATAGACATAATAATTGAATTTTTAGTTATTAATTTGAATTAGTCAGCGGGTGACTTAAAGTCGCCCACTGACTTTGTTTGATAATTACCTTTTGTATTTATAAGACGAAATAAAAACGAAAAGGGGGGAGAAAAATTATTATTTATTTAATATTTATTTTTGGTGTTTTTCATGAGTGTCAAGTTCAAGGCTTTTTTGAAATTTTAGAATTGAAGTTTACATCTGTAAATGAGCATTTTAAAATTTAAAAGGTAACGATGAAATTGGCACTCGTGAAAAACGCGTTATTTTTTCTCCATTGATTCT
>JAOZQN010000847.1 GCA_029932195.1 Bacteroidales bacterium
AAAACCTTTAAATCATAAATTTTAAGGTGGCATTAGTTTATTGCAAACATAACCTGCTACCTATTGCTTATGAATCATTTGATTTTTCAGGTTAAATTTTCGCAGATGAATGAGAATGCTTTTTTTATAAATTACTAATTAATTAGCTTGGGTGCGAGAACCCTCTGGAAATTAAGCTGAATTCAATATAAAACATATCATATCAATGTAAAATACTCGACTTGTAAAATTACACAAAAACATCAACAACAATTCTAAATCCCTTGTGTTACAAAAACATATATTGAAGTGTTACTCCACCCAAGCCAAGTTTTATATTTTGAGAAGTTCGTTTTCCGATAGGGTATTTTACATAAGGTTCAACAATAAAGCTTCCTTTTTTTAATGGAAGTCGGTAACCAGCCGAAATATTTAGTAATTTGACTAAATCTAAATTATTCTGTTGTGGAAAATAATTTTTAGTCGTACTGCTTGTTGCATTTAATGTGTATGCATTATCAAGATTATAAATATTTCCATCGTAATTATTGTTTTGAATCCTTTCGTAGTAATTATATTCATTGCTTTCGTAAATATAAGCTATTGAAGAAAAACCTGTTGTAAACATAAAATTGTTTGCTTTGAAAGAAATATTTACAGGAATATCAATTCCTACAAAAGTATGTTTAGAGTCTATTGTCTCAATTTGCATGTTACTAAAATTTTCAATTTGATCAGAGTAAACATTTGATGCCAAAGCTTCTGTTTCGAAATTAATAGATTGTTGACTAATAGATATGCCAGAATTAAAAGCTATATTTTTAGTTATCCAGTAATTAGAAACAATTCCTCCACCAATATTAGGGCTACTTGTGCTGGCAATATCCGAGTAATTATACAAAGAAGACATACTTACTCCTAAATCAAATTTTTGATTTTTCTTTTTAGAAACAATTATTTCGTTATCATTCTTAATATTTGCAATTTCAGCGAGTAAACTGTCTTTATTAACTATTTTTTTAATAATTTTCAAACTATCGTTAATTGCAATATTTTCAACTACAAAAGTGTTAGTATCTGTATCAAACAGGTTATTTTCAACAAGATATTTATTAGTGTCTGCAACAGTAAAATTGTTTTCAATAATTTGTTTATTTTTCTGATTATTTATAGAGTTTTGTTTTGTATTATTTTTAGCAACAAATTTATTATTATTTCTTATGTTATAGTTTTGATTAATAGGCTTATTGGTTTTAAAATTGTTCTGAAAAGTAAAATTATTAAAAATAGTTTTATTAGATAATTTTGGTAAAACAGTAGAACCTGTAAAACTACGATTTAAGTTGTAAAAGTCATTATTATACAGTTTTCTACTATCATTATTTGAAATATGTTTTTCTTCAAAATTTGTTATTTTTGTCTCCGAAATAGATTTATTATAATCATTTCTTCCTAATTTATAGAAGAACAAGGCAGTAATTCCTACTAAAAGAACAATAGAAGCAGCTTTGGTCAACAAAGGTAACCAAATTAATTTTCTGTTTTTTTCTTCCATAAGTTTTGCTTCCATTTTATCCCAGTCATCAGGATTAAATGGTTCTTGATGTGCCTCAAAACTTTGTTGAATTTTGTTTTTAAATATGTTATCAAATGACTTGTCCATAAGTGTTTTGATATTTTTGAATGTATAATTTTTTTAATAATTTTCTTGCTCTTGTAAGATATGTTCTTGAAGAGCTTTCGGTAATTTCCATTTTCTTAGCTATTTCGCTGTGTTTGTATCCTTCTATCTCGTGAAGATTAAATATAGCTCTATATTTGTTTGGTAATTTGTTTAGTAATTTTAAAATATCTTCAACATCTAAATTCTCAGTAATTTGATTATCATATATTTCATAATCAACTTCCTCAATACTAGTTATTTTATAGAGTTTGATGTTTTTGCGAGAATAATCTATTGCAGTGTTAATAAAAATTGTTCGTATCCAAGATGTAAACGATTTTTTAGTATCAAATTTTGAAATATTGTTATAAATTTTCAAAAAACTATCATTTAATATTTCCACAGCATCTTCACGAGAA
>JAOZQN010000011.1 GCA_029932195.1 Bacteroidales bacterium
TAACAAAAACCAAACGTCCAGTTATTGTTTTAGTCTTTGACACACAGCTATTTAGCCCAATTTAATCAACTCATGTTTTGAGGTCTGACTTTTATTATTTTTAGCAACAATAACAGTTAATCTTTCTGCACAAGAAGACTATGATATGGAAGACAACTTTATTGAACCATACTACATGAGCAATGCAAGTATTGGTTACAATTTTTTTGTAGGAAGTGATGCAAAAGAATTTACAACAACACCAAAAGTTCTTGGCTCTGGTCTGTGTGATTGGTCGTTTAATTATAGCCTTACTCCTTTTTGGATTTTAAACCCACTATATGACCAAATAGGGCTCTCATTTCCAATTGGTTTAAGGTTTACAAAATATCGTTTTTCTGATAATTTAAAATTTGAAATAGTAAATGAAAACCCTGAGATTTCAATTGATAATGACCCAACTCATGTTTATAATCGTTCATTTTTTAACTACGATGGAAGCAAATTGGTTACAGGTTATTGGCGAGTTCCTATTTTAGTATATTTTCCTGTGCAAAAGTGGTTTGGAGGACAAGAAGACAATTATGGAATTTTCGGAACATTTTTCTACGAAAGATACGCATTCACTTATCATAAAAGTCGTTACAGTGTAGATAACATACGAATAATAGATTTTACGACAAATAAAAAACTTAAAGATTTTGGATTTAATAAAGACAAAATAGGAGTTTCAGGTGGATTAAAGTTAAAAAGAGTTGTATTTTTTGCACAATATGTTATAACTCCATTTTTTGACGAAAGCGTAGGCAAAAACGTTAACGAAATGAGAATGGGAGTAATATTTATGCCACAATCATATGAAACCTCACTACTTGATTTCATATTTAAAGTTCTATTTGATCCAGGCAGTCTCTTTATATAAAAAAAATGTCAAAAAGAAAAAGAACTTTTCATAAAAAGAATTAAGCAACAAACAGACTTTTGAAAAAATAAAATAATAACGTAAATTGGACAATTTATTTAACAAATTTCTTAACATTATAAAAACCATAAATAACATGAAAAAAACACTATTTTTATTATTTTTTGTAACAATAACAATTAGTCTTTCTGCTCAAAAAAAGAACTTTCTCGAACCATATTATATGAGTAATGCCGGTTTTGGTTACAATTTTTTCGTGGGAGACGATGCAAAAGAATTTACAACAATACCAAAAGTTCTTGGCTCTGGTCTGTATGATTGGTCGTTCAATTATAGCCTTACTGGTTTTTGGATTTTAAACCCACAAGATAAAAAAATAGGACTCTCATTTCCTGTTGGTTTAAGATTTACAAAATATCGTTTTTCAGATAACTTAAATTTTGAAATGATAAATGGAAATCCAGAAATTTCAATTGACAATGCCCCAACTCACATCTATAATAGTTCTTTTTTTAATTATGATGGTAGCAAATTAGTAACAGGTCATTGGCGAGTTCCTGTTTTTGTGTATTTTCCTGTGCAAAAGTGGTTTGGAGGAAAAGAAGACCATTATGGAATTTTCGGAACATTTTTCTACGAAAGATACGCATTTACTTATCATAAAAGTCGTTACGATATAGATAACAAGAGAATAAAAGATTTTACAGGAAATAAAACATTCAAAGATTTTGGCTTTAATAAAGATAAAATTGGAGTTTCGGGTGGACTAAAAATTAGAACAATCGTATTTTTTGCACAATACGTTATAACTCCTTTTTTTGACGAAACAGTAGGCAAAAACATTAACGAAATGAGAGTAGGAATAAATTTTATCCCACTATCTAAAAAAAGTAACAATGCCACTCCTTTTGAAGGTTTTGAAATTTAAAAATAACTTATCTGTTAGACACTTTAAAAGTGTCTAACAAGTTTTTGACATTAGATATTAGCCAATAAAATCTAAAAACTCATGGAATTTTCAATAGATTTTTTTATATTTCTAGCAATCGCAATAATTGCTATAGTCCTGATTATCCGCTTTTTAAAAAAGGTAATTAAAAAGATTTTAATAGCAACTGTTGTGTTTGTTTTTGGACTGTATTCACTTTTTGCAACAGGTATTTATGACTTTAATGATGTGAATATCAAAAATGTAGAATATAATTTTTCTATAGAAGACTTGCAAAATAAATTCTGCAAAGAAGACATGAATTATCGGGATTCTATAAAATGTTATGTAATAATCTCACCAATTTGTGAAGATATAATTAAAAATTATTCGCAAAAAGAACTCAAACAAATGGAGTGGAACAAATATAAAATGTTTATTGCACTAAAAAAAACAATAAAAGAAAAACAAAATAATATTCACGAAAACCTGAAAGAAACTAATACCTTATATATATGGAACGATTTTATTAATGATATTGAAATAGGAACATTCCTAAATAAATAATTATTAGGTATCCAAAGTCAAATGGTGGCTTAAAGCCACCCTTTGACTAATTTCAAAAAATTGGTATTAAATTTGTAAAATATATTGCAAAAAAAGTCTTATGATACAACTACAAGCAGCGTATTTTTTAGAAGGAATTGATAATATTTTCCTTAAAGAACCTAACAATGAATTAGATAAGCTAAAAAAACGCCTATCATTTTTTGATTTAGAAACCGATAGCAATATTGAAGTTTATGAAAACATAGATTCTGTTGTAGCAACTATTAACAATATGTTAATTAGAGGTTTGCCTACAATTCCTTCCACTTTTATAGAAGACATACTATCCACAACCTTCCATAAAACAAGAAAAGCAATAAAAGGCAATAGTTTTTCGTATAATTTTATAAACGATGAATATAAAACCTATATTTACAGAGCTTTACATATAATTGAGCCTCGTTTGACCTTAGATATTCTAAAAAATAAAATTTCAATAGATAAATCTGACCAAGAAAAAGAACTAAAAGAAAAATTTTTATTTGATATTCTTCCAACTCAAATTGGCGAATATTTTATCCAATTATTATCAAGGGGAAGAGACTTTAAATCAATATTTTGCAATTCAGAATACTTACAGGAAGACTTAAAGCTATCTGACTATTCTTTTTTGGAAGATAAAATAGATTTTTCGTTGGAAACACCCTACGAAAACGTAGGAAAAGTGGGCTTTATATTGGAAATTAATAAAAGTCAGTATGTTGATAATACTAATTATTTAAAAGAAGACCAAAAAGATGAAAAACTTAACAAAATAAAATGGTCTAAAACATTAAGAATAAATAAGGTAGAGCTTGATAATATTGATGAGAAAATAGCAGATTTACAACATTTTACTTACAATAAATATTTTGATAATCTCCGACGAAATTACGAAAGTCCTATCTATAACACTAACAGCGGTTTAGACGCTCTGCAACTTGCATTAAGTCCACTTGCAATTGCGAGAGTTCAAAAAACTATTTTGCAATTTATTTTATCCAATAACTTGGATATGAACGCAAAACAATGGGATATTGCTGTAATTGAAAGAGATGTGCCTGCTGCATTTTTGTCAATAGAAGATTTAAAAAAGCAATTTGCAAAATTATTTTTACTCGAAGGAAAAAATAGAAAATTACCTAAAATAAATCTAGCTATCTATTATTCAGAAGAGTTTAAAAAATCTGAACTAAATATTTTATATCAAGGAGAGAAAAAATTAATTTCTAATTTTGATGCAAACAAAAATTATGATATTCTAATTGACTTGTCTGTTCTGGAATATTCGGGGCTTGTGTGTAGAGAAATCAAAACAAATGCAAAGCACTTTGTAACAATACGTTCTGCAAATTATATAAATTCTAAAAGACAATTTCTAACAACAGATTTAATTAATTATCAGGCAATTATAAATAACAAGCCAAACAAAACAGAAATAGAAGAAGACAAAGAAATTGAACTTCAAGACAGTATAACTTATTTTTTAAGAAATGTTTTCAGAAAAAATATTTTCAATAATCAAGAATTTGATTTTATAAACAAAACGTTACAATTAGAAAATGTTTTACGAAATAACCCTTATGATGAGCAAAAAACTATTTTATATCAATTTGCCTCAATTTTACAACCAGCTATCTCTCTGATTGTCAATCCAAACATGACAATTATGAAAGAGCAATTTGAAGGCTTGAAAAAAAGAGGTATTGATGGAACTTATTATATAAACTCCTCACAAACAAAAGTTTACGATAAACAAAAAGCTATTCAGAAATTTACAAATAATGAATCACTATTTTCATTTATTTCGGCAGATAGATTTGAAATTGAGGATTTTAGGAATAATTTAGCCAAAATGACATCTGCAAATTCATTTTTTGGATATTTAATTATTGATGGGATACACTCATTATCAGAATATTCACATGATTTGATAAATTCTTACAGCACAATTTATCAAAATGTCAAACAATTTGCAAAAACAAAAAATATAGAGACCATTCCTGTAATTGGATTTACTGCAACTGCTTCTTATGATGTTATTTATGATGTAAAATTGAAAATAGATTTTAAAGATGAAAATATTTTTAATCAAACAGCAAATTTTAACCACCTTAATTTTAAATTTGCAGAAAGCCTGTCATACAATACATTATCAAAAGAAAATTATCTTATAGAGAACCTGAAGATTCCAAACGACACCCTATTATATAGTAACTCTCCAAATGAATTGTTGCAAAAGTTGAAATATAACAATCCGCAAAAAAACATTGCAACTTATCTCGGCACAACTGATAATCAAACAAATAGTATTAGTGAAATAGAAGGCAGAGAGTCTTACCAAAACTATAAAGATTTTAAAATCAATAAAATAGACTTGCTTATCGCAAATCCTAACTTGGCTATTGATATTGAGAAGAAAAATATTAATAATGGAATGTTTTTTAACAATCCAAACTCTGTTGAGAATTTTATTGAACAAATAAGTATTATTGCAAAAAACAGAGAGTCAGCAAATTGCACGTTTCTTGTGGATAAAAAAATGGACAAAAATATCTTCAAGAAAAAATATAAAAACCGAATAAAAGATATTTCAATAGCAAACGAAATTTTAACAGAAATAAACTATCCTTCTGTAAATTTATCTAACACATTGATTAATAGAGTAGAAAAAGAATTTGGCAAAAAAATAAATCTCGTTACACAGCCAAGTATTGAACCTACTCAATTATTTATTTATAATAAAAATGAAGATGTTTTATTCGGATATATTGATTATGAGAGTAATAAAATAAAAATTAAGTCATCTGAATTTAAAAAAGAAATTGCAGAACGAATTATTTTATTTGTAAAAAAAGAAATTGAAAATATTATTGATAACAAAAATAATCTTTTTGAAATTTTGAATAAAAAGACAAAAAAAGAGTCTCAAAAAGGTTTAGATGAGATACTTAAAGACTTAAAGATAGGCGAAAAAGGTAATTTAATAATTAGTTTTATTAATGATAATTTTGAGAGAATCCAAAATATTATCAATAATAAATTAGAAAAAAATATTAATTCTGAAATTATTGCAAATGCTTATGATAAAAGCTATGATTTTGAAGGTTTTATTAATTTTTTAAGTTCAAAAAGTAGTTTACGAAAAGAAAACTTGAGTAACGATTTGCAAAAAGAAATTTTGTCTATATATAAGGTGTCCCGAAATTTTAATGAGACACATAAAATCCTCCAAAGATTTCTAAATATTGGCATAATTGATTATTTTACAATTAATTACAGCACGCAAGAATTTTCTGTATTTTTCACAAAAAAAGAAGAACAAGAATACTATAAAAATGTTATCAAAAATATAAAACCATTTACTTCAAAGGAAAATTACAGTAAAATATTTAATGAAATGCCTAATTACGAGGGTAATACAGCAATAAATAAATCTATTGATTGTTATACCGATTTTATTTATAATTCAATAATTTCAAAACATGAAAATTCTTTTGAACAAATAAATAATATTATTTCTGATAAAAATATGGATAGTAATAAAATAATTAATTTTGCTACAAATTATTTTTCTGCCAAATATTTAGAAGAGTTAAAACTTATTCCTAAAAAAGATTTTTCAAAAATAAAAGATATTATAGAAACTGTTGGAAATAAGAAAGATAATTGGTTACATTTACATAAATCTACCAAAATATTATTAGAAAAAGAACCTCAAAATTATATTTTTCTAATTTTGAACGGATACTCTACAACTTTGTTGAATTATCAAAATAAAGAAAAATTAAACAATAGTTTACAAAAAATAACTGATGGTTTTTCGATAATGAGATTAGATGATAACTTACAGAATGACAAATATATAGAATACATTGAATGGTTTAAAGAAAAGCTATTTGAAAATAATTTTGACATAAAAAATAAAATAAAACCAATATTTTTATTAAAATTGCACAATTCTTGGATACATAATTTTAACAAAAGGTTTCTACAAACAAAAACTTCATAAAAAATGAACGAACAGATAAATACAGAATTACTAAAATTACAGGAAGAACTTGGAACTCTGGATACTGCGGTAAAAGAAATTTCAAAAGCAGGTAAAATTTCAGAAAATTTGATAAGTTCTACTCAAAATATTCATGAAAGTTATCAAGAGCAACTGAATAAAATTCAACGGCTATATTCGGAGTTTTTGAATAAAACATATAATCATACTGAAAAAAATATTAGTAAAATTTTTAGCCACTTCCAAGACAAAATAAGGGAGGAGGAGAAGATTTTAGAAAAATATACCGAACTTTCTATTCAAACCGAAGACTTAACTCATGACTATTTGAAAAATAATTTTTCGGAAAACAAAAAGCAAATTTTAGGCTTAATTAAAGATGCTGATAAAAATTTTGAAGGACAAAGAAATATAATTGATTTACACGCTCAAAGTATTGATAAAAAAATATCGGCAGTAATAAAATCTCACGAAGAACGGTTTGAGAAAGAGGAAAAAATATTGTCAAATTATGTGGAATTAGCCCAACTTACAGCACAACTAACCGAACATTTAAAAACTATTGATTTTCCAGAACGTTTGGATAAAATAAAAAAGACAGCTGACGATATTGAAAAACGACAAAAACTAAACGAAGAGAAAATAAATAAACTAAGTAACGACGAAACAACAAAACAAATTCTTACAAAAGTTGAGAAATTGTTAAAAGACAATAAATTTGATGAAATACTAAATATTACAAAAAAACAAAAAAGGAAAGCCAACATAACAAATATTTTACTGACAATAGTTTTAATAACAAATATGATTATTTATACTTACGGAGGAATTTTGTTTTTCGGTATATTTAAGGACTTTATAGAAGCATTTTTTTAGAATAAATTAATTCTTATCAACATATTTTCGCAAAAATTAGTTTGTTTAGTAAAAAAAAACTATCTTTGCCGTGTAAAAGAAAAGGGTTGTTTACTCAATAACAAATAGCCCAAAGAATAAACAAATAAACAAATTTTTTATGAATCTTTATGTAGGAAATCTTAATTTCAACCTAACGGAAGAAGAATTAAGCCAAATTTTTGAGGAGTATGGAGAAGTAACCACAGTAAAAATTATCACAGACAAATATTCAGGTAGAAGCAAAGGCTTCGGCTTTGTGGATATGGCAAACGAAAGCGATGGTGAATCTGCAATGGAAAACCTTAATGGAACAGAAGTCAGTGGACGCTCTTTAAAAGTAAGCAAAGCAGTTAGAAATAAAAGTAGTGAAGAGAGAGACGATGATTAATGATTGTTAATTTTAACATCATTTAGCATATATAATAAAACTTAAGTAGTTAGCTATATAAAACCGTCTCTTTTAAAGGTCTATTTTGGCATTATGCTTCGTTAAAAAAGATTACCATATAAGCTATGCAAATATTTTTTGCCTTGCCTAATACAAAAATAGCCTCTTTAAAAAGTGACGATTTTATACAGTTGCCTACTTATGTGAAAAATATAAGCCTTCAAATATGATACCTTTTAAATTATCATATTTGTAAGGCTTTTTTATTCTAAAGATATATGATGATAAATATTATTCTATTTTTTTACAATAGTCTCTAAATAAAGATGTAACAACTCTTGTGATTTTGTCGTTTATAATTTATATGTCTTATTTTCTCATTATGTTAATAAGTTTTTGAAAAAATAAGCATTGTTTTTTTGTAAAAAGCATAAAAAAAATTAGCTTTGCAAACTGTTTTTAATACATAATAATACAACTAATTAATAATCAAAAAAATATCAACTAAAAGATGAAAAGAACATTTCAACCTTCGAACAAAAAAAGAAAAAATAAACACGGTTTTAGAAAAAGAATGGAATCTGCAGACGGCAGAAAAGTATTATCACGTAGAAGAAAAAAAGGTCGTGCAAAATTATCTGTGTCAAGTGAACCACAACACAAGAAATAATTAATTTTTGAACTTTTGAATTTTGAATTTTTGAATTGGTTTACACCAACAAACAAACTTCAAAATTTCAAAATTTCAAAACTTCAGAATTTTAAAACTTCAAAACTTCAAAATTATATAAATGGCAGCATTACAGAATATTAGAAAAAGAGGACCACTTATTGCAGTTGTTATAGGTCTCGCATTATTTGCTTTTATTGTAGGTGATATGGCAAAAGCTGGTGATTCCATCTTTGGAAAAGGTAAATTTAACGTAGCAGAAATTAATGGTAAAGCTCTCACCATTCAAGAATACGAACAAGAAGTTAACACTACAACTGAGTATGTTAAGTTGATTCAAAACACAAATACAATTGATACTGAGCTGAGTAATCAAATAAGAACAAGTGTTTGGGAAAGACTTGTTAGAAATTATGTGCTTTCTGCGACAGTAAAAAAACTCGGTATTGGTATTCATAGCGACGAACTTTATGATATGGTGCAGGGAACTCATATAGACCCTATTGTAAAAAGAAACTTTACAAATCAAGAAACAGGTCAATTTGATAAAAATTACTTGATGCAGGTGCTTCAAAACATGGATAAAGATCCAACTATCAAACAAATATGGATGTATATGGAGTATGAAATTACAGAAAACCGTATTTATACAAAATATATAAATATGGTTCAAAAAGGAATGTACACAACAACTTTGGAAACCCAAAAAGATTTTAATGAGAGAGGTCATATTATTGATTTTGAATATGTTGCAAAAAACTACAATACTGTTGTAGATAGCACAATTGCAGTAACAGAAGCCGAACTCAAAGAATATTACAATTCTAACAAAGGTGAATTTGAACAAGAAGAGTCAAGAAGTATTGCTTATGTAACTTTTGATATTCTACCTTCAAAAGCAGATAGTGCAGAAATTTTTGAAGAAATTAAATCTATGAAAATAGATTTTGAAAAGGCAGAAGATGTAGATCAATTTGTTAGTATAAAATCTGATTTTCCTTCAAACCCAAAATATTTTAGCCCAGAAGAGTTTAAAACTAATGGACTTGATACAACATTATTCTCATCTGAATTAGGTTTCGTTTACGGACCATATTTAGAGAATGGACTCTACAAATTGGTTCGCTTAGTAGATGTTACTGAAATTTCGGATTCAGCTTCTGTGCGACACATTCTTATTTCTCCACAAAATCCAAAAGTAGCAACTATGGAACGTGCTGAAATTCTTGCAGATAGTCTTTTAGATGTTATAAATAATGGTGGGGATTTTGATGCTCTTGTTACAGAATATACAGATGATCCAGGTTCTAAGGATAAAGGTGGAGTTTATGAAGATTTTACTGAAGGAACAATGGTAAAACCTTTTAACGACTTCTCTTTCAAGAAAAGTGTTGGAGATATAGACGTGGTTGAAACAACTTACGGTTTTCATATTGTAGAAATATTGAAACAGACAACTCCTAAGAAAAAAGTAAAAGTAGCTTATGTTCAATTATCTATACTTCCAAGTCAAAACACTTTTGATGATGTTTATGCTCTTGCAGCAAAATTTAGTGGAGAAAATAATACAGACGAGTTATTTGAAAAAGCAATTGAAGAGCAAAAACTCATAAAAAAAGAAGCTCCAAACTTAACACAAGCAACCAGTGCTATTCCTGGCTTACAATCGGCAAGAGAAATAGTTAGATGGTCGTTTACCGCTGAACTTGGAGAAGTTTCACCTGCTTTTGATTTAGTAGATAGGCATGTAATTGCTGTTCTTACAGACTCAAAAGAAAAAGGTTTTGCTACTTTTGAACAGTCAAAAGAAAAATTAGAAATTGAAGTAAGAAAAGATAAAAAAGCAGAACAATTTATTGCAGAATTTAAAGGTATTGGTTCAGATAATTTGAATGACTACGCTACTAAATTTAAAACAAAGTCAATGAAGGCAAATAGTGTAAGTTTTAACGCTTTCCAAGTTTCAGGAATGGGTTACGAACCGTCTATTCTTGCAATGGTAGAAACTATGGAAAATGGGAAATTTGAAGGTCCTGTAAAAGGAGAGAATGGAGTTTATGTTTTAAAAGCTACATCTGTTACTCCTGCAATGGTGCCAGAAGGAAAAACTTGGACAGAAGACCAGTCTAAATTAACACAAGCATTGAGAGGAAGAGCAAGTTATCAGGCTTACGAAGCTTTAAAAACATTAGCAAATATTAAAGATAATAGAGCTAAGTTTTTCTAAGAAAATAAATTTAATGTTAAATAAAAAAAGTGAGTTTTGTAAAAATACTCACTTTTTTTATTTCAAAATGTTAGTGATAATCATATAAAATCAAAATTATAATGAAGACAAAAATTTCAATACTTTTATTAATTTCAATATTTTTTATTGCTTGTAATCCAGAAAATAATAATTCAAATGTAGAAAGTAATGATTCAAGCAAAGTAGTTGAAAATAATATAGAAGTAGATAATTCTATTTATTATACTTATAATGGAGAAGTTACATTTGATAAGTTCTTATCATTTTTCACAGATACAATTCTTCCATTAGGAACAGAAGTTGCAACAAAAGTCTATAATAACAAATTAATACCTACTGAATTTAATAAATTTATAGACGAAGAAGATTATTATCTTTGTCCAACAGTTAAATTTAAAATTCATAATTTTATAGCAATAGTTGTTAGCCAGAATTATAATGAAGAGCTAGGATTAGGAAATTTTTATTTATATCTTTTTGATAAACAAGGTAATATTGTAAGTAAAAAAGATTTAGGATATTTATATGGAATGCCAGAAACTTTTGATTTTTATATTGATGAGAATTATAATTTTAGTTGGTCTTATCATTTTAGTCCACTAATGAATGCAGAATGGTATTATCAAGATAACGGAACTGCATATTCTTTGTCTGGACGTGGAGATGAGAACGAAGAAAAAAATTATAAAATTATGTCAGATGGTAGTTTTGCAAGTTTAGAACCTGGACTGGACGAAGTAAATAATTTTTTAGAAAAATTATCTTGGGGCGATTTTGATGGAGCATTTGAGATGCAACAAAATCCTACATGGGGAGATTTAGACAAATTCTCTTCAATAAAAGCCTTTGGTGGAATTGCAGATATTGAAATAATTGAAACAAAATTTATTTCTGAAAATAATAATTTAGCAGAAATTTATTGTGAGGCGATTTACAAAGATACTATAAATGGAGACATGAGAATTAAACAAAATTTCTATCTTAATAAAATCAACAAAGAGTGGATAATAACCAAAATGAAAGTTTTAGAATTTCAAAAAATAGCTACTTATCAATGTAACAACTTTAAATATAGCAAATTAGAATTGGAAAATATAACAGATAAAGGTTTTGATTTTGATTTAATTGTGGTCGCACCAGAAAGTAATGATGATGGAAATTTTGCTGGCGAAATTTATGGAACAGCAAGTTATGATGATGAACATAATTCCTCCGCTACATACAAAACAGACGATGGTGCTCTAAATTTTACTTTTCATCACAAAAACGGAATAGAAATTATTGAAAATAATTGTGCAAAATATAGACATAGTAATATTAAATTTAATGGTTATTTTGAAAAAACATGGTAAAAACAAAGATTAAAAAATGCGTCCACTCCGAGAAGTGTATTTTTGTCAAAATAAACTTTTCGGAGTGGACACAACTATTAAAAAAAGAACTTTCAAATTTAGTAAAACTAAATCTGAAAGTTCTTTTTTTAATTCATTTTAAATAGACCATATTTCATTATTGTTCTAAGAATTCTAAATGCGTCTAAATTATTTAATTTCTTTCCCTCCTCCACGTTACGAGGAAAATATTGAACAGGAACTTCTGCTATATTATTTTTTTTATATCGGAGTGCTTTTAAAATTAATTCTGCCTCAAAACCAAATCTATTTTCGTTTAGCTTAAATCGATTATATAAATCTTTGTGAAACAGTTTGTAACCGCAAGCCATGTCTGTAATCCTAACATCTACAAATAAGGAAGTTAGCATGGTGAAAAATTTGTTTGCAATATATCTTTTAAAACCAAATAGTGGTCGGAGAACTCCGGGCATGTATCGGGAGCCGTTAATAAATTCTACTTTTAATTGGTGCATCGCATTTAGCATACTTGGTATATCATCTGGACATAGTTCTAAATCAGAATCTTGAACAAGAAACACTTCGCCATTTGCTTTTGAAATTCCTGTTTTTACAGCAGCTCCTTTGCCTTGATTTATTTCATGCTTAAATAATCTGCAATTATCTTTATCTTTGATAAAATTATTTACCGACTCATAGGAATTGTCTGACGAACAATCATCTACAATAATTATTTCATATTTTTCTAAAAAATCGGGATATTTTAATTCTAATAAATTATTTATTACGGTTAAAACTAATTTTTCTTCGTTGTAAAGTGGAATGATTATACTTAAATTCATAATATAAGAGTATTTAATTTTAAAGGTTAAATTTTTAATTCGCTCTTGCTAAATTATTAACAATCAATAGTCTGTACAGTTTTTATTTATTAAGAATCATTTAACAATGCTGCAAAATACACGACATATTCATTTTCAGCAAGTTAAGAATTAACTTGTAATGGTATCACTTTGGAATTATTTATTTGAAACTTAACTTTTGAGCTAAGTTTCAAATAAATAAAGCCAACTTTTTTAAACGACCAAAGTTATAATACAGCAAAATATAAATTTATTAATTGTCTCACTATTTTAAGGGAACTACTAGCATCTCGCTAAAACTAGGAGAAGAATTATAAAATTTACTTTTTTGTTTGCAAATAAAGGCTACCCACGTAAGGTTGGACTAAATTGATTTTCAACGATTTGTCGTGGCAAGCGTGGACGCTTGCCGCATAGTTGATTATGCGTAAAGCGTCCACGCTTTACACGAATTTCATTGTCCAACTTTACGTGGGTAGCCCAAATAAACAATCAATAAAATTGCATGGACTATTGAACAATAAAGAATATCAGAAGTACAAATAGTCTTGTTCATTTATGAACTATTTATTTTTGCTAAATTTGTTTTTTTAGAAACAATCTGGGTTTATTCATAAAAATATTATTCTAAATTTACTTCGTTGTATTTCAAATACTTATAAATTTGAATACTGAATATTCGAAAAATTAACAAGCTATGATTTAAGTTTTTAGGCTACCCGCATAAGGTTAGACAGCTCTGGTTATCAAGGCAACACGTTGACAAGTGTTGAATAAAAAAATGTCTAACTTTACGTTGGTAGCCAGTTTTTACAAATATTACATTTTTTTCATGAACAAACCCTTAGAAACGATAAAATCATCATAATAAACAGAATCTTGTTTTGCATTCCAGATGTAACATTTTATATCTTTATTATTAAGTTTTTTTGGAATTGTAAATTCTATTTCTAAAAGTTCCCAGTCGCTACCTACTATTTCTGATGCCGTGTTGCCTTGTATGTAAAATTTTGTTTCCTCATTTGCTACAACAATAAAACTCTCACCTGAATAAAGACGTTTAGCAGTAACTTTATACTTTTCGTTTACCAAAACATTTTTAATTTTAGAACTAAATCCAAAGGTATTATCTTTATCTAATTTTACAGACCAATCGCCAGAAAAACTATTTTTAGAACTTCTTATTTTAGCATTTTCAAATAATATTCCTTCTGTTATTTCTGATGTCATCTTATCTTTGCTCTCGTTTAAAGTCTCGGCATTGCATAAAAAAATGGGAGAATAATCGTATATTATTTGTTGATATTTTTGTTTTGGCAAGTTAAAATAAGTTGGATTAAGATTATTTGCACTCCAACCTACCATCCATGGAACAGCAAAAAATAAGCTGTCTTTTTGAAATAAATTTTCTGGAATATCCGAAAATTTTTCTGTAATAAAAATTGTTTTTGAGTAATCTTTTCCTTGTAATGAACTGTATAACAGTGTTTCCATAGCAAAATCCCATTTTGCCATAAGTTCAAGGTCGTTGCCAGTAGCCGATTCCATTGCAAATTTTTCGCCTTCAATTCTATCTGTTTTTTCCAAAAGACTAACCATAGATTCAAAACGAATTGTATATTTTTTACTGGTATTATATATTCCAAAAAAACTAACTAACAATAATATAACAATAAATCCGAAATTTATATAATCTATTTTTTTTAATTCCTTAAATTCCACAATTACCTCATTTATAAATGGAATAGTTATAAAAAATATTAGTGGCATAAAAGTTCGCTCCATTTCTATATTCGAACCGCCTTCTGAATATACGATAACCGAAATCATTAAAAATATAGTTCCAAAACCATATAAATAAGCAAGTTTTAAGAACTTTTTTTTGTAGATATAAAAAATTGTTACAATTAATAAAATGATTGTTGGCAATAAATAAATTTTTGTAAAATGATAATATGGATAGCGAGTGCTATAATATTGAAAAAGGTTTGGAAGCGTTTCCGAAATATTTAATAATTGGCTTACAAATCCACCTTCTCGTGTGTTTTCTTTTATGGTAAGAAATTTTATTACATACAAAAGCAAAAATAAAAGAACGACTAAGTATATTTTGTAATCTGTCCATTTTTTTTGGTCTATAACATAATATCCTATAATAAAAGGGATTACAAATAGTGTTATTGGATGTATGAAAAAACACAATGCAACCAAAATTAAACTAACTGCAAGCGAAATAGCAATATTTATTTTTTTGTTTTCTATTTTTAGAGGATAATATAGCCAAGCAAAAAAGAAGGAAGCAAAGGTTAAAATTTGAAAAGTTTCGGATATTGTGTGAAAAAAAGTATGACGAATACCAAGTATTATAAGGACTATAAGAATGCCTGCTTGTGGATTTTTTAATTTGTGAACAACAAATATATAAATAGAATAAAATATTAAAATAAATGATAATGAATAACTTAGAACAACAACTTTTAGAGGCAAGTTTAGATAAATAACAGAAAGTGGTAGTAGCTCGGAAAGAAACATACTAAATCTGCTGTCGTTGATATGAAATGTTTTAGTATTTATTAACTCGTAAATTTGATAGGCAGAATCTACGTATAAAGTTCGTTCTAAATAAAAAATTACACTAAAAATAATTAGTATAGCAAAATAAATGTGTCCTAAAATTATATATTTTTTCATGTAATATGTTATCTTTAAGTAAATTAATAATTTATATCTATTTTTGTATAAGTGCTTCAATTAGAAAATCATCTATGTATATCTCATCTGTATTTTTGTTCCATATAAAAAATTTGATTTCATCTTCGTCTGATTTTATTTCGGGCATTTTAATATTTAATAACAATTTATTCCATGTATCTAACTTATAATCAGTATCATTAAAAATTGAAGACCGATAAAAATATATTTCGCCATCGTGCGAGAATGATACAGCAAGTATAAGCGAATTTTCATTCAATTTCTCTGTTGTATAAACATACATACTTGCAAGTATTTTTGAAGCATTTGTAGCTTTTATATCTTTAAATTTAATTTTATACGAAGAGTAATATTTTTTTGACTTATTTATATACAATGATTTTTTACCGTTATGCGATAAATTATTGGTATAGTGAACACTATCTTTTGTGAAAACTCTATTTTCAAAATTAAAATATTGAAGAACTTTATTCGTATAATTATCATTTTCTTTAAATTGTAAGCCCTCTAATATTTTTGTATTTTCCTCATTTTGTTCTTCTTTTATCCTCTGAAATATATATATTTCGTAGTTATATCCTCCCAAAGTTGTAAATTCTTTTTCGGGACTAAATATTTTTAACAATTTATAAAAAGGATTTTCCATTAAACTTACAAGAGGAAGTTGCCCCTCGTTTGGGCTAAAATGTGCGTCCCAAATAACAATATTATTTATTTTCACATCTTGTTCTGGTCGGTTTTTGTCGGGTAATTTTTCCTGCATGCGTTCCGAGTCATAAGGATTTATTTCCAAAAAGCGAAAGAAAAAAGGGTCGTAGTAATAAATCTTCTCTTCACTGTATTTAGAATTTTTTATCCATTCAGATGTTTCTTTTATCAATTTCAAATCATTTCCGAGAGGAACAGGAATCTTATATTGTCTAAAAGGCATAATAATAATGAATGTTGTATAAATTATTATCAGTGCAAATTTTAATGTTTTTTTCGAAATTAGTTTTTCTGCTTTTTTAAACAACAAATTTTCTATTTTCTTTGAGAACAATTTATCTATTTTTTTAGATAATAAATCTTCTGCAAAATTTAATCCCCTCAGTGATAGTAGGGCAAATAATGGCACTATTCCTGCCATAACTCTAATTAATCCCAAAGAATTTCCGCTTCCTTTCCACCAAACATAAGAGTGTGCCGAAAAATAAATAATCATTGGAGCAAAAATAAAAAGTAATTCTTTAAAATATGAGGTTTGGAAAAAATCTTTTTTTAATAATGATTTTATTGTTGCAATAAAAATTACTGAACTCCCAATTATCATGATTAAAGTTAGTGGATAGCCAAAAATATCATTTGTTTTTGAAACAAAATGCAATAAAGAACCACTTCCATAAAGGTCTGTTCCTGTGTATGGCATTTTATTTATAACCCACAGAAAATCATCGTAATAAAAACTACCTACAATGCTATAAAAAATAAAACCGAGAGCAACAAAAGGTATTGCTTTATATTTTTCATAAAAAATATATCCGGCAACAAAAACAGGAATTATCACTACTCCCTCTGTGCGAACAAATGGCAGAAACGATAATACAATTGCAGAAATAATATATTTTTCAGAAAAGACAAAATAAACAGTGAGTATAACTAAAAGACTAAAAAGGATTTCTGTCATTCCTGACAGCATCATTATTGTAAATATTGGAGAAAAAACAACAAATATAATTACAAGAAAATCGTTTTTATAATTAAGTTTTTTTGCTATAATAAAAGATAAGAAAGCAGCCGTTAAACCTGCTAAAATATTAAAAATTTTAGTTCCATTATGACCAAACTGGGAGAAAGGTGAACTTAATGCAGTAAATACGGGTTTTCCCCAATGATTGAGCAAAAGTTCTGGATATTGAAACGAATATCTGGATAGGCGATAATGTGTCATATCATCAGCTCCTCCGTATGTTCCTTCGGATAGAAATGATAGTATAACAAGAAAAACTAAAAAAATTATTATTAATAGTCCAGCTATTTTATTGCTCTGTATTTTCATTTATTTATATAATTTCCGTGAAAATATATTATATTTTATTATGCTATAAATTGCACGGAATCCATCTTTTGCATTTATCTTTTTCCCTTCATCGTATGTGCGTCCATAATATGAAATTCCTACCTCGTATATTCTAATATTAGGTATCCTTGATATTTTGGAAGTAATCTCTGGCTCAAATCCAAAACGCTTTTCTTTTAAATATATTTTTTTTATAATATCTGTTCTAAAAAGTTTGTAACATGTTTCCATGTCAGTAAGATTCAGGTTTGTAAAAATATTAGAAAGACTGGTGAGGAATTTATTTCCTATAGAATGCCAATAAAATAAAATACGGTGTGGTTGCGACCCCATAAATCTTGAGCCGTAAACAACATCAGCAAAACCATCTACTACGGGTTTTAATAAATCATTATATTCTTTCGGGTCGTATTCATTATCAGCATCTTGAATAATTAAGTAATTGCCACTTGCTTTTTCTATACCTTTATGTAAAGCCGCTCCTTTTCCCTGATTCTTCTCTTGGTTATAAAGTACAATATCTGAATCTTTATGATTTGAAATATATTGCTCTATTTTTAATTTTGTATCATCACTTGAACAATCATTTACAATAACTATTTCTTTTTCAAAATTAGCGATTAAACTGACTTCTAGTATTTTATCAAGAATATTTTCAATAGTTCTCTCTTCGTTGTAGGCTGGAATTATTATTGATAATAAGTTTTTCAATTGTATAAATTTTAGTTGTTTATGCGACAAATTTAGAAGTTATTTGTTCCTGAATTAGTCAATGTTTTTTAAATATTCAAACTCCCACTCTAAAGTTCTTTTTTCAATATCATGGTTAAAAATAATTACTCTATCTTCTTTTCCTGGCTCTTCTTCGTAATAATATTTAGAATTTACTAAGCCAACTGCAAGAAAAAAGACACCATCATCTGTTTGATATTCTCCATATTTTTCATTCCACATACCTGCATCTCCAGCAAGCATTATTACTTGTATTCCTCTGTCTTGCACTTCTTTAAAATGTGGATATATTAGGTTTCCAAACGTTTGGGTTGAATCACAAGAAAAAGCTTTTTTTTGGATCATATTTGCATAATCCATACAGTTTTCATCAAATTCATACCAAACTACATTATGACCTATAACTATAAGGTGTGAAGAAGATGAAATTGTATCACAAACAGACTGGATTAAATAATACTGGTCTTCCATTTTTGAACATAACTCTCCATCGGAATAAACCATATTTAAGTTTGTATTCAACACAAGATAGGTTATATTATCCTTATAATAAGAATAATAACTCTCTTTATTTGTAAATTCCTGTATTAGCTCAACATGTTCTAATCCATGATGATACAAAATATCATGCCCGCCCAATGCCCAATGTGTGCTTGGCGATGACAAATTAAAAATGCTATCTAAATAAATCAAAGTAGCTCGTTCTGAAGGTGTTTCATAACAAATATCACCTCCTAACCAAACTTGGTCATATTCAGACATATTTATTTGCTCAACTCTTTTATCTATTCTATCCATATTTTCGGCATATCTTTCGTAAATATGTCCAAGAAATAAATATTTGTTAGGCTCTACAAAAACAGGTTCGTCGTCAGGAACAACTTCTTCTTTTTTACAAGAAATACTGAACATTAGCAATAATATTACTATTATAAAACAATATTTATTCATATATAAATAATTAATAATAAGTAAATTCTATTTTCATGTTATTGTTCTGTGAAAATTAGTTATACATTTGTCTATAATCACAAATAAAAAAAATATTTCTCACAAAATTAAAAAAAAAAGTATATAAAGTATAAATTTATTGAAAAATATGTATTTTTGTAAAAATTAACAATACAATAATAAGTGGCTAAATAGGTATAAAAAACACTCTTTTACTCCTCAACTTATTTGTTATCAAGCAAATTAAAAATTTAACATTAAAAACTAAAGACTTACTTATGAATATTATAAAAATAAAAACTGTTTTTTTTATTCCTGTTATTTTCATTTTTTTATTATTTTCTTGCGAGCAAAACACTTTCACAGGAGAGAATATAAAACTAATAAATTATGAATGTGATGCAGAAACAAAGAACAATACAGAAGAACTTTTTATAGATAAAAACAACAAAAATGTTTTCTTTAAAGGAGCAAATTTACAAAACAAAATTTTTGCTCATTCTGGAGAATATTCTATAAAACTTAATGAAAAACAAAGTTTTGGTTTTACCACAACAATAAAAAATGTAGATATAGAAACCCGTTTTAAAATAAGCGTTTGGCGAAAAAAAGATACAGATGAAGATAATGGAGTTCTAATAGTTTCGAGCGAAAAAAAATGTTATTATTTTAAACAAACAAAGGTTTCTAAAATAGATAAAAAAGGTTGGGAATTATTAGAATTAATCGTAACTATTCCACCAAATGCAAGAGGACAAAATATGAAAGTATATGTTTGGCAACAAGCAAAAGGAGATGTTTATTTTGACGATTTTAAAATAGAACAATTACCACCAAAAGTGTATCCTGAGTATTCTAAAATATTTCCGCTAACAATTTATTTAGATACATTAAAATACCTTAAATTACTTGAAATAAGAGAGCAAGCATTCAACAAAGGAGTGTTAGAAACCACAGATGATAGTTGGGTCAAATCTGTTATTTTTAGTAAAACAGAAACATATAAAGCCAAAATAAGACTAAAAGGAGACTGGCTCGACCACCTAAAAGGAAAAAAATGGTCGTTCCGAATAAAAATTAAGAAAAAAAATGCTTGGAATGGAATGAAAGTTTTTTCTATTCAAAATCCAGAAGCAAGGTATTTTCTTTACGAATGGGTGGCACACAAAATGTTGGAAAAAGAAGATGTGCTAACAACGAGATACGGTTTTGTTCCAGTTAGATTGAATAATAAAAGTTTGGGAATTTATGCCTACGAAGAACACTTTGAAAAACAGTTGCTTGAATCTAAAAAACGTAGAGAAGGGGTTATCCTTAAACTAAACGAAGATGCTTTTTGGGTTAATTCGAAAAAAAAGGTTGAAGATGGTCGTTGGTATAACCTCCCACTATTCGAAGCATCTATAATAGAAGCGTTTGGAGGTGGTAAAATTAGAGAAAGTCAAAATTTGAAGGAGCAATTTGCTATTGCACAAAATTTACTTTATGAATATAAATGGAATCTAAAATCAGCCTCAGAAGTTTTTGACGTGGATAAACTTGCAAAATTTTATGCTATAACAGATGTTACACAAATGTATCATGGAATGAGGTGGCATAATCAACGATTTTATTACAATCCAGTAATTTCAAAATTAGAAATAATAGGGTATGATGGCTACGGTGGAGGTGTATATACTTGGTTTAACTCTCCAATAATGGGAAATTTTAAAGTTGAAAATGTTTTAAATATTAAATCAGAAGGTCGGATTAATTATAATCCTTTTACCGACTCTGTTTTTGTTGAGAAATATATCCAATACCTTGAAGAATATTCAAGTGAAGAGTATATATCTTCTTTTTTTAATGAAATAGAAGAAGAACTTTTATTTACAGAAGAGCTAATTAAAAAGGAATACGAGGATTATAATTACGACACAAACTTTCTTTTTGAAAGTGCAAAAATAATTAATGACTTGCTACCTGAATATAAAAACAAAGTATCCAATGGATTATACGAACAACTTTCATATAATAACAAACCAAAAGAAGATTACAAAGAAGAGTATAATAAAGATATGATACCTTATTATATGCACGTTTACAAAGAAAATAACAACGAATATAGGATAACAAACTACTATCCTTTGCCAGTAGAAATTATTGGGCTGGGGGAAAAAGAAAAATCATATTCTGATAAGATAACAGAAAACACAAATATTGGTGCTTATAATTCTGAAAATAATATAGTTACAATAAAATCAGATATAAAAGCAAAATATCTATTTGTTAGAGTAAAAGACCAAAATAATATAATTTCTGTGCCAATAATACAGTGGGAATCGCCAAAAGCTACAACTCCATTGCAAGAACTTTTAGAAGCAAATGTTTTTCCTGAAAGTAAGTTATATACAGTTGTAAATAAGAAAGTTATATTCAAAGGCAAGCATAAAACATCAGAAAATATAATAATTCCAGAAGGTTATAAAGTTATTTTTGAGGAGGGAACAGAACTTGATTTTACTAAAAAATCGCTATTTTTATCATATTCTCCCGTGTTTTTTAATGGAACAGAGAATAATAAAATAATAATTAAATCCAGCGATGGAACAGCAATGGGATTTTCAGTATTTCAAGCCAATAAAAAATCGGTTTTGGAGAATGTTATTTTTGATAATTTTAACACCTTAAATTATAAAGGTTGGATACTCACAGGTGCAATAAATTTTTATGAGTCGGAGATAGAAATAAAAAATACTACTTTTAAAAATAACAATTGTGAAGATGCACTAAATATTATACGCTCCGATTTTTATGTTTACGATTGCTATTTTGAAAATATTTTTTCTGATGCTTTTGATTCCGATTTTTGCACAGGTAGATTAGAAAGTTCTAAATTTGAAAAAATTGGCAATGATGCAATTGATTTTTCGGGAAGTAGAATAAAAATATCTGATTGTGAGATAAATAACGTTGGAGATAAAGGTATTAGCGGAGGCGAGCAATCTTATCTTACAATAAAAAACTGCTCGGTAAGTGTTGCTAATATAGGATATGCGTCAAAAGACAAATCTGAAATTGAGTTAATTAATTGTAAAGTAACTAATAGTCAGTATGCTTTGGTTGCTTTGCAGAAAAAACCAGAATATGGTGCAGCAACAATAAAAACCTCTGATTTTAGCTGGCAAAATATTATAACTTTACATTTAATAGAAAAAAAATCTAATCTAAATTTGAATGGTAAAAATATTGAAGGAACAGAAAAAAATGTAGCAAAACGGTTTTATTAGTTTTGAGTGTTTTATAAACGCCGACAGGTCTTGCAGACGCTGTCGGGTTTATCCTAAACCTATTTCACATCAGTATAATTGGAAGTATCAATTTCCTTTTTACTTAAAAATTTCATTATTTCCGAGACCTATTTTATTAAAAAAATAAGAAAAAGAAACTCCAATAACTCCGATTCCATATTTTGCACTTCTACTAAAATTAATAGACGAGGCTTCTTCAAAATATTTTGTAGGACAAGTTATTTCGGCTATTTCATATCCTGCATAAAATATTTGTGCAAGCATCTGATTATCAAAAATAAAATCGTCGGAGTTTATATTGTAATTTATTTCTTCTAAAATTTCCCGCGAAAAAGCCCTATATCCTGTGTGGTATTCAGACAACTTTTGTCGCATTAATATATTTTGAATAAAAGTTAAAATCCTGTTAGCCACATATTTATACCAAGGCATTCCACCTTTTGAAGCTCCTCTTCCAAGTATTCGTGATCCTATAACTACAGGATATACATTATTGGCAATCAGATAACACATAGAATGCAAAAGCTGTGGAGTATATTGATAATCAGGATGTAACATTATAGTAATATCTGCACCAATAGCAAGAGCTTTGTTGTAACACGATTTTTGATTTCCCCCGTATCCCTTATTTTTTTCGTGTTTTATAATGTGTTTTATGCCTATTTCTTTACCTATTTTTACTGTTTCGTCGCTACTCAAATCATCTACAAGAATAACCTCATCTACAATATCAAAAGGAATTTCGTTGTAGGTTTGTTTTAGTGTTTTGGCGGCATTGTATGCAGGCAGAACTACTACAATTTTTTTTTTGTCAATCATATTATTTTTCTAATTTATTATTGCTTTCTTCACAAATGTATTTTAGCATTTTTTGCAAATATTTCTTTTTGAGACAAAAGTAGAATTATTTTTCACCAATTCCTTAATATATTTTATTTTTATAAAATAAAATTATATTTTTGCAAAAAATAAGGTTGTATTTACAATAAAATTAAAATAAATGAAACACACTATTTTTATTACTATTCTATTTCTTTTTTTCACAAAAACAATAAATCATCAACAGAACTCTCAAAATCCGACATCAAAAGAAGTTTTAAAATATATTTTTATGGGGCATACTTATAAAAGTGATTCTAAGGTTGATCCTCGTTTAGAAAAATTTGATTTTAGTGATTACGATGGAGTATGGCTTGGTGGAGATATTTGTTCAGAAGCATCAAGAGAAATAAATACTTTGATTTATTTAGATTCTTTATTTGATTTATCTAATCCACTAACTTTTTGGGCTCTTGGCAACCACGATACACGAAATGGTAATTATGAATGGTTTAGAAGATATACTAAAAGAGAGACTTATTTTGCTCATTATCATTATGGTATAACATCTATTGTAATGAATACTAATTTAGTTCCAACGAATTGTTACAATATTGAAAAACAATATGAAATAATAGTAAATGTATGTGATACTATTTCTAATTCATCTCATCTAATACTTTTAATGCATCATGGTTTATGGGCTGATGTTCCTGGATTACCTTCAAATCCAGGTAATTATTGCCATAGCAATCTCAAATACTGGAATGCTACATGTTCTGATGTTAATAGTAATTTTGTAAATGCAATATATCCACTACTTGTAGAAGTAAAACAAAAAGGAATTGATGTTATATGTATTATGGGTGATGTTGGAGCTCAAAAGAAAAAACTAAATTACATATCTGATGATGGAATTAATTTTCTTGGCTGTGGTTTGTATCATGGATCTCCCGAAGATTTAGTTTTGGTTTTTACCCACACCCCAAAAGAAAATAAATTAACTTGGCAATACCAGAACTTGGACTCGTTACTTAATATACAATAAATTTCCCAGTTAAAACGACTTCATCATATACAAGTATTCTATAAGCATAAACACCTGACTGAAAGCCATATACAGAAAAAGTATTTATATATGAAGTGCTTACCATTTCTTTAACTAATTCTCCTTTTAAATTATAAATTAAAGTTTTATAAGATAATAAATTATTAGTAGAATATATTTCTATATTTGTTTGGTCATAAGCAGGGTTAGGATATATGCGAGAGGAATAGCTATTATAACTTTTGTGAAATAAAATTTCACCATTTGCACCAAATTTTAATAGGATAATATCCTGATTATCATTATTATTGGTATTACCAGCAATTATGCAACCTCCATTTTCTAATGCTTTTACAGAAAAACAATTATCAGCTCCATCTCTTGTAATTGTATGACTCCAAATTTCGTTTCCAAATAAGTCTGTTTTTAGCACAAAAATATCGGTTTCTGCAATATCATCTTCAGTATCAATAACACCAGCAATATACAAAAACTGCTTATCTGTAGTTATATCAATTGCCTGACCATAATCAAAGCTTTGTCCTCCATAGGTTTTATTCCAAATTTCGTCCCCTTGTCCATCTATTTTTAAAAGTAGTATATCAAAACTACCTGCACTATTGCTTTGTGTAGAGCCTATTATAAAAAAATCGTCATCAGAAGTTTGAATGATTTGTCTTGCTAAATCATGTTTGTCTTCACCCCACAATTTTGACCAAATTTCATTTCCATATGAATCCAATTTAATTAGCTTAATATCAGCATCATGTGTTCTATAATCATTTTGCACTGAATTAAAAAAACCTGCGGCATTTCCCAATATCAGTAAATCATTATTTTGGAGTTCAACAAAATCAAAACCATAATCTACACTATCTGTTATAAAAGTTTTTTCCCAGAGTTTTTCACCTTCCTTATCTGTTTTTACTACATATATACTTCCACGATTTGCGAAACTCATTGTATATCCGACAACTAATAGATTATTATCTGATAATTCTTTAACGCAAAAACCTTGATCTTTTTGTGGTAGGTATAGTGCTTTTTGCCAAATAATTTCACCAAGTTGATTTATTTTTAATAAAAAAATATTTTCGCGTCCCCAAATACTACCAAAGCCATGCCAGCTTTCACCAGTAATAATAAAATTACCATCTTCTAAATTATCAATACAAAACCCCCTGTCATGATATTTACTACCATAGTAATTTTCAAAAACAAGACTCCCCAACTGGTCTATTTTTAAAACGTAAACTTCGTCAGTTCTATCAGAGTAACTTTTTGTAACTCCCGTTATAAAATAATTACTATCACGAGATATAGTAAGACTATATGCAGTTTCAATATCAAGAGAGCCATAAATACGTCCGATATCTTTTTGTGCGTTAATAGAAAAACTAATTAATACTAGAAGAAATAATATACATTGTCTTTTTTTCATATAAATAATTATACCTATAAAAATATTGTTTTTTTTATGAATTATAACCTTATAATAGTGAATTAATTATCAAATAGAAAAATAATTTTCAATATGTTTTTTAACTTTTTCCATAAGCCAAAGTGGGCTTGAAGTAGCTCCACTAATACCAATGGAGTCAGTTTTTTTTATCCAGTCAAAATTAATTTCGTTAGTGTCGGAAATAAAATAGCTCCTATCATTATTATTTTTAGATATTTGGTATAAAACCTTTCCATTAGAGCTTTTTTTGCCACTTACAAAAATTATCACATCTTTTTCCTTTGAGAATCGTTCTAATTCCTCATATCTGTTAGAAACTTGACGACAAATACTATCATTTGAAGTAAAATCGGTATTATTTTCGCCTACCGTATTTATTGCTCGTTTTTTTATTTCACTAATTATTTCGGAATATTTATCTAAACTTTTAGTTGTTTGCGAAAAAATATTTATTGGTTTGCTAAAATCTATTTTTTTTAAATCTTCTATTTTACTGATAACTATCGCCTTAGAATTTGTCTGTCCAACAAGTCCGTTTACTTCTGCATGCCCTTTTTTACCAAAAATAATTATTTGTCCATTTTTTTTCTCTATTTCATCAAAGCCAGTTTTTATTTTATTTTGTAACTTCAAAACTACTGGACAAGAAGCATCTATCAATTTCACATTATTTTTTAGAGCAGTTTTATAAGTTTCTGGTGGTTCTCCATGTGCTCTTATTAAAACCTCAGCATTTTTCAGTTTTTTAAATTCGTCATGGTCTATTGTTACTAATCCTCTGTTCTCAAGACGATTAACCTCAACGCTGTTATGCACAATATCGCCAAGACAAAATAATTTATCTTTATTTTTAAGTTCATTTTCTGCTTTTTGAATTGCATACACAACACCAAAACAAAATCCCGAGCGTTTATCTATTTCTATATTCATCTTTTTTCAAGTTACAGGTTGCAAGTTACAGGTTACTGGTTTCAGAGAAGGACAGTTACAGGTTACAGGTTACAGGTTTCATATACAGGTTGCAGGCTTTTCTAAACCGCTTGCGTAACCTGCAACTTGTAACCTGCAACTTTAAACTTGAAATTCTAAGTATTCCAGTTTTTCTCTACATATTGAATAAATTTATTCATTTTTTTACTTAATTCCTCATAATTTAGAATTAAACTACTTGCTTTTTTCAGATTATGTATATCATTTATCATATTTAATTGTGATATTGTTTCATCACAAGATGAGTGTGCAAATATTAAAAAGCGAATAAATTCAGCCTTATATCTTCTTCTTCCATATCCTTCGGCAATATTATCTTTTATGCTTTTTGAAGACCTACGTATTTGACTACCTTGTTCATATAATTCGTATTTAGGTAATTTCATTGTCATTTCATGAACTTCAATTGCTAATTTATATGACAGTTGATATACATCTAAATCTCTGTAACTTTTCATAGTTTTTCAAATATTATTTTTGAGAACTAGTTACTAAATAAATTCTTTAATTTTTCATATTTACATCGCTTGCGTAACCTGCAACATGCAACATGCAACCTGTGATATTCTAATAAAATTTCTTGATTGCATACATGTTTCCTGGCATTGATTTTACAACTCCTGTAAATTCCAAATTAAAAAGCGAACTCACTACTTGACTTATCGACAAACCAGACTTATAAACAATATTATCAACACTTACTTTTTCTTCTTCTTTTAAAGTATTTACAATAAGTTGTTCATTATCAGTCAGATTATCAAAAATTTCTGTTTGAATTGGTTGTTTTTTTGTATCCCATTGCAAAATATATTCTACGTCTTTTGCCGAACCAATTAGAGCTGCTTTATTTGTTTTTATTAAAATATTACAGCCAGCTGAATACTGGTCAGTTGTGCGTCCAGGAAATGCGAAAACATCTCTGTTATAGGAATTTGCAATATTTGCCGTTATCAAAGCTCCTCCTTTTGAGGCAGACTCCACAACTATTGTAGCGTCGGACAATCCAGCTATAATTCTATTTCTTTTCACAAAATTACTACGTTCAATTTTGCTGTTACTTAAAAACTCGGTAAGTAAAGCACCATTTTTTGTAATCTCAACGGCTGTGCTTCTGTGGTTTGCAGGATAAATTGTGTGCAATCCATGACCAAGAACTGCAACTGTTTCCATATTATTTTTGAGAGCAGCTTTATGCGAACAAATATCTATTCCATATGCCAATCCACTAATAATTATAGGATTATGACCATTTGCTTTTAAATCTTCAATTAATTTATTGCAATTATCAATACCATTTGAAGTAGCATTTCTTGTGCCAATTATACTCAATATTTTGGGAGCATTAAAATCTGTTTCTCCTTTGTAATAAAATAAAATGGGGCTGTCTTCGCATTGTTTTAGCCGTTTTGGATAATTTTTATCTAAATAAAAGAGAGTTTTAATATCATGCTTCTCCGTAAATTCAATTTCTTGTTCGGCACGGGCTATTACTTTTTGGCTTGTAATATTTGTAGCCAACCCTTCGCCAATTCCGGGTATTTTTTTCAGAGCTTGTTTAGATTCTTTAAAAACACCCTCAATGCTACCAACGTAAGCAATTAGTTTCTTGGCATTTATACTCCCAATTTTAGGAATAAGAGTAATTGCTATTTTATATTTTAACAAAGAGTCGTGCATTTTAGATTGTTGGTTTGTTGGTTTATAGTTTAGTGATTTATTAGGTTATTAGTTTGGTCGTTTATTTGCTGTAAAGACCAATAAACCACTAAACTAATAAAACCAACTATCCATTAACAGTAAAAATTGTTTGCGTAGGAAATGCAAATTCTAATTTTTCTGCATTAAATTGTTTTAGAATTTCTAAATTTACGGCAGTTTGCACAACAACATTGTCTTCACCTTTTTTTATGTAATAAATAAACATAATATTTAGTGCAAAATCGTTAAAAGCATTAAAACCTAAAACCTCCTTATCTTCCAAACTCTCATTTTTTTGTCTAATATCTTTTAAAATATCAAGTGCTTTTTGGATATTTTCGGGAGTAGTATCATAGGTTAGCCCCAAATTTAAAGAAACCTTCCTATTTGGTTCGGAGCTGATATTTTCAATTTTATTGCCAGTAAATTTAGAGTTTGGTATTGTAACTAATCGCCCAGCAAGCGTGCGAATACGTGTGCTTCGGATACCTATTTCTTCTACCACTCCATCAATACCATCTACAAGAACTCGATCTTTAAGTGTAAATGGTTTGTCGGTAAAAATAGTAAATCCTCCAAAAATATTTGATACAGAATCTTTGGCTGCCATTGCAAGTGCCAAGCCTCCAATTCCCATACCTGCAAGCAATGCTCCAATATTGTAACCAGCATTATTCAATCCTATAATAATCGCTAGTATCCAGATAGTTACCTTTATACTTTTTGCAATAATAGGTAAAAGTTGGTCGTCCAAATCTGTGTCAGATTTTTCTACAAGTGGTTTTAAATATTCTTTTATTATTGCTTCAACAAGTCTATTTAGTAGCCACGCAACATCAAATATTATTAAAATATAATAAACTTGTGATACAAACTTTTCAGCCCCTTCGGATAGAGTTAAAAATTTGAGAGCATACCATACTCCAAAAATTATTATAGCAAAAGCTAATGGTTCTTCAAGCATATCAACAATAATATCATCAATTTTACTTTTTGTCTTTTTTGTTAATTTTCGGACTATATTTTTTGCCAACCACATTATTAACTTTGCAAGCACAATACTCACAATTATTATTAGAATAGACAATCCCCACATTCCTATGGTATTACCATAAAATTCTCTACTGAAAAATTCTAAAATTACTTCCATTTTTATTAGTTTATTTATTGGTTTATTAGTTTATTGGTTTATTAGTCTCTTAATCCTTAAATCGTTTTTTTTTGCATAATATTATTCAAAACTTCATAAGTTTAAAACTTTTCCGGCTTGTCTTGCTTAGGTTGTCAACGTAAGCAGTTACCGATATTGCCTTTTATTTTCAATCTGTTTTACTTGGAATAATATAAGGCTCTTTCCCTGCAAAAACGATTGGGAGTTTGATTATCTTTTCATGTTCTATTTTATTGTCGATAAGTGTTTTGTAATATTTATTTCGGTCTATTTGTGTTAGAGCATTTTTAATCTTTACGTTAATTCGTTTTGTAAAATTGTTATCACTTTCTCGTTCTTTCTGTTTCTCAATTTGTTTTATTTCAATTACAACTCCATATTTTAATTTATCATGCGGAATTAACATTATATCATATCTGCCATCGCCACCTTCTCCGTTAGATTTAATGATGTAGTCATCACCAATAATTGCAAGTAAACCAAGAATATAGGAATGATAAACATATTCGTGATTTTTTGCGGCATCATAATAACTAAAAGTGTCGCCTATAACTTTTTTAAAACCTTTTTCAAATTTTACTATTTCATTGGTTATTAGATAATTTGCTGTATTTTCTAATAATGATTGTTGGACTTTAACATCCATTTTTAGCCATTCTAAAATCGTATCTTGAAAAATTATTTTTATTTCAAAATTAGGAATTACGAGTTCGTGTTTTTTTCGTGATATTTCTTTTCGTGTTGTTAAATATCCACTATAAGTCAGTAATGTC
>JAOZQN010000260.1 GCA_029932195.1 Bacteroidales bacterium
TTTTTTAACTTTTTGATATTTAAGATGTTATAAACTCCGAAACTTCAGTTATTAACTCTTTATTTTTAATAAAAACAAAAAATAGGTATTTTTGAGAAGTCTCAAAAAGTAGTTCAGTTATAATCCACCAATAAGCCCACCTCAACCTTCCCAAAGGGAGGGAGTTTTTCTTTGGTTTTTACCTTTCCCAAAGGGAAAGACGAAGCTCCCTCCCTTTGGGAGGGTTGGGTTGGGCTTATCAATGGAATTATTTTAAAGAGTGAATTACTTTGAAAAATGCCGTTTTTTTAATAAATTGCATAAAATTAACTTTTTGTAACAACACCTATAAAACACTAATAATGTGCAAATTAAGTAATTTTGCTAAACTTTAATCCGCTGATTATCAGAATATTACATTTTCGTAGTGAAACTGTAACTATTTAATAATCTGATTATTATGAAGGCAAAAACTTTAGTTATCTTACCAAAGTAAAACTTCCTTGTTCTTGTAGTCTGCTATCGCCAACGTATCTGCCTTCTGCTCTCCAAACATAGACTTCCATTGGGCAAGCTCTTCCGTTAAGGTTTGTGCCGTCCCAAAAAACGTTCTTTGCGTCATCTGTCCAAAATACAATTTGTCCAAGTCTGTTGTAAATAGTTAGTTCTGATTCTTTTACGAGATTTGTCGAAGGTTCAAAATAATCATTTAACCCATCTCCATTTGGTGAAAAAGCAGTAGGAAATGTGAAAAGTAAATTATCAATAACCCAAACAGCATCTTGTATTGTTAAACTATCTATGCAACCCATTTCGGAGGTAACTACAAGTGAAACATCGTAATATCCAGGGGTTTCGTAACGTTTTTCAGGATATTGGTTTGAGGAATAAGTGCTGTCTCCAAAATTCCAGTAGAAAAATGATTCTTCTGATAGATCAAAGAAACCAGGGTTTTCACCAACTTTTACTGTATCATTAACGATAACAAAATCTGAAACAGGTGCGGGAAAAACAGTTATTATTTTATTGGTAATATCGGTTGTTCCGCAGTCTCCTTCGGTGTTTAAAATTACATTGTAAGTTCCTGCTTCTGTAAAAATAAATGAGGGATTTTCTTCATCGCTAAATGTTCCTTCGTCAAAATACCAGGTATATTTGTTGGAATAGCTTGATAAATTGTTTAAATTACAAGTCAATGGCATACAGCCTTCTAAGTCATTAGTGAAAAAGGAGGCATTGGGTTGTAGCGGAATAACTCGGACTGTATCTATATAATCTGCCGAACAGTTATGGTCGTTTTGGGCAGATAATCTAATAAGATATTCACCACAAGTGGAGTATGAATGTTCGGTTATGTCAATTATTGATGATGTTTCGCCATCGCCAAAATCCCAGTTATAATTGTTGTAATCTGTTGTGTAATTGGTAATTTGTGCTATTGTATCCGGAAAATAAAGATTGTTATCTACAATAGTAAAAAATAAGTTTGGAGAAGGCAAAACTGTTATTGTTTGATAAGAAGTGTCTTTGCATGTTTGATAAAAAGAAATTACTTCTACTTCAAATTCTTTGATTTCGCTTGTGGTGTTGGTGTAGGTAAAAGTTGCTGGCGACTGGATTAAACTTGTGTCGTTTACTGTATAAATCCAAAGATATGTTATGTCTGGATTGTCTCTAAAAAAGTTGATTTCCAATGGGTCGCAACCGATGGTTTGTGAAACAGTAAAACCAGATTCATAATCTGGTTCTTCAAAAACAATTTCGTCCCACTGTGCTGTGCAACCATTAATGTCTTGAACAGTAGGGTAATATGTTCCAGTTGGTAAGTTCTCAAATCCATTAGATTCTTGAAAATCAATACCATTTACAGAAAATTGGTGAGTGCCTGTTCCTCCTGTTGTAATAATTGTTATTTCTGCATTTGAGTAATTATGACAGCTTACTTCATTGGAGTAAATATTTTGAATTTCTATTTGCGTAGGGTTGTCAATTGGCACTGTAATAGAATTACTTTCACATTCGTTTTCATCACGCACACCGATAATGTAATTTCCTTCCGAAATATCTAAAAAAGTATTATCATCAGACCAGCTATCACCATTGTTTATTGTATATTGATAATTTTCTCCTGTTCCGCCTGTTGCTGAGAGAGTTATTGTGCCATCAAACAATCCATTGCAAGTAATATCTGTAAAATCGTAGTCTGTAATTTGAACCTTTGTAGGCTCTTCAATACTAAGTCCTCCCGATGATTTCATACAGCCGTTAAAATCGTGAACAGTAACATAATAACCTCCTGCATATAAACCTTCAAAAAAGCCTGTTTCTTGAGGCTCAGAAGTAGAATGACCTATCCAAGTATATGTAAATTGATAAGGTTCTACTCCACCAGCAGCAATTGCAGTAATTGTTCCGCTATTATCTCCGTTGCAGGTTGTTATGTCTGTTGTAGTGGTATATGTTATTGAAAATGCTGAGGGTTCGTCTATTACAACAGTAGTTTCTACTGTGCAATCGTATCCGTCTTTAACTACAATGTCGTAAGTTCCTGATGGTAAGGCATAAAATTGATAATTGACAAAGAAATAAGAACCTCCGTTAATGGAATATCTTAGTTGTGGTTGCCCGCCTTGTGCATGAATATGTATTTCTCCATTTGCTTGTGAGTTACAAATAACAGGACTTGTAGTTACATTATCAATAACAAGAATATCTGGCTGAAATATTGTTTCTATTCCTCCTGAAATTGTGCAGCCATTTGCATCTTTAATTAAAATATTATAAGTTGCAGCTCCAAGATTTGTAAAACTCCCTTCGTTTTCAAAATAATTATCTCCGTTATCAATAGAGTATGAAAGTGGATTTGTGCCTCCTGTTACACTAATATCAATAGTTCCAGATTCTACTCCGTAGCAGTCGTGAATATCGGTATGTGTTGCATTTTGAAAAAATAATTGAGTTGGTTGCACTATCGTAACAGCTGTGTTCATAATATAACAACCGTTTTCATCTTCTACATAAGGAAAATAATTTGTGCCTGCGGGCAAATCAGAAAATAAATTTGAAATTTGAGTGTTAGAACCATAATCTAATGAATATGAGTAAGTTCCTGTGCCTCCTTCTACGTTGAGAGTTATTGAACCAGTTTCTTCTCCATAACAATTTTCTATATCAACAATATCAATGGAACTAAAAATTAACTCATCTGGTTGTTCAATTGTTAAAGTAGAACCAATTACTTCACAGTCATTGTCGTCTTTGATTGTAATTGTGTAAGTTCCAGCCTCTTGATATGTTGTAGTATTTATGGCATAAGGAAACGAAATTCCATTATCAATAGAATACAATAGAGAGCCACTACCTCCGCTGGCATTTACATATATTGTTCCGTCGTTTGCATCGAAGCAGGAGGTGCTTGATGCTATTTCATCAGAAATTATAATCTCATCTGGTTGAGAAATAGTTACAACAGAAGCATAATCAACATAACAATCGTTGTCGTCTTTAACTCTAATGTTGTAGTCGCCTGCGGGTAAAACACCTACAAAAGAACTTGCTGATTGATAGTCTGTTCCTCCGTTAACAGAGTATTCCAATGGAGGAGTTCCATTTGAAGCTGATATATATATACTTCCATTTTCTGTTCCAAAACAATTAGATATATCAAAAGGTGTTATACTGTTGATTTGCAGTTGCGTAGGTTGCAAAATGTTTACGGTAGAGCCAACTACTGTGCAACCGTTATCGTCTTTTATTACAGGATAATAAGTTCCTTGTGCTAATCCTGTGAAAATATTTATTAGTTGAAAATTATCACCATTATCTATTGAATAATAGATAGTTCCAGAACCTCCTGATGCTGTTATTTCTATTTCTCCATCAGAACCTCCAAAACAAGAACTAACATCGGTTGTTGCAACTTCTTCTAAAATAAGCTCATCTGGCTGAATTATAGTTACCTCGCCTCCATTTGTAGTGCAGAGATTGGCATCTCTACAAAAAACGGTATAAGTATCAGCAGCAAGGTTTTCAAAAAGTCCAGCATCTTGATAAACAAAGCCTCCGAGAGAATATTTAACAGTGCCAGTTCCTCCTGTTGCAGATAAATTTATTATACCATCATTATCTTCGTAACAACCAAGAATATCTGTTTTATTTATTGATGTAAATTCTACAAGAGTAGGTTCGTCCACAAAAATATTTTTTGCAGTGTCTCTACAATGCTCGCTGTCTTCTATTATAATTTCATAAGTATCAGAAGTTAAACCTCCAAAATAACTTGGTGCTTGATATAATATTCCATCATTTATAGAATAACTAAGTTGAACATTTCCTCCACTTGCATTTACATTAATGCTCCCATTATTTCCTCCTGAACAAGAAGAAACATCAACAATATCAACACTATTTATAATAATTTCTTTTGGAGCAGTAATACTTGTTGAACCGCCATCTGCAATACAACCATCTCCTGTTTTTACGGCAATATCATAAGTTCCAACATCTAAATTTGTAAAACTATTTGAAGCCTGATATGTTCCTCCTGCTCCAGTAATAGAATAACTGTATAATGGATTTGCACCCGAAGCAACTATTAGAATTTGTCCGTTTTTATCATAAACACATGGTTGAACATTTGCCTTGCTAATATTAATAGAAGGAGCTTCTTCTTCAAGAACCGATATAACTCCTCCGTTAATTATACAATCAGAGTCGTCTCTTACTTTTACAGGATAATCTGAACCTGAAAGTCCTGAAAATAAATGAGATGTAGAAGCATCTGTGGTGTAATTTGTTCCATCGTTAATGGAATAGTCGTAAGGCGTGAAACCTCCTGATACAGTGATGCTTATGTCTCCATCAGCATATCCTCCACATGTAACATCTGTATGTGTAATTGACTCCATTTTTAAATCTCGAACTTCTATTTTATCAATAGCAATATCACTAAATTCTCTGTCTAATGTTTGGGCTTTTATTCTAATAAAAACACTGCTTTTGTTACCATAAGCACCCAAACATATTTTCTTATTATACCAAGCATTTCCCTGATTATTAAACTGATTCCACAACTCTGTCCAGCCATTACCATCGTTTATGTAGATGTATAAATTTCCCATTTGTTCGTCTCCATACATGTGATAGTTGAATGAAAATATTGGCATCGAATTTCCTGTAAAATCAAATTCTGCTTCAATAGTTGCATATTTTGTGGGGTTGTTATGATCGGTAGCCTCTATGTATAAGAAACTTGAACCATCAAAAGCTGCATCAGGACCAGTTCCAGGGGTTGGAGTTGCAGTAGAACTCCAAGTCCAATCAAAATCGTCGGAAGTGAGTTGTGTCCAGTCTCCCAAATCGGTTTCAAAACTCTCGGAATATGGAAGTGTTATTTGAGAATATCCATAAAAAGAACTTAGGAAGAGGATAAAAAATATAGTGGATTTTATTATTTTCATTGTAATATGCTGTTATTTAGATTTTTATGAAAAAGTAGAGATGTAAATATAATTATTTCTTTTTATAATAACGTATTTTTATAGAAAAAAATTATTACCTTTGCAAATAAGACTTTTTTTATTGATAAAAAGTTGCAAATTAAAACATAAAACTTCAGAAATTATGAAAAATACTCAACCCAAAGAATTTACTTTTAGAGAAATAAGATATCAAGACATTAAAAAAATTGTTGGCATAAAAAAGAAAGATAATGATGATAAATTTAATGAATGGTTTTCTTATAATTATAAGATGTCGGAAAGTGATAACTTATTCTTTAACAAACTAATAAAGAAAAATAAATTATTTTTATCATCCTATAGTGAAGACCAACTGAAATCAAAATTTATTATTCCACTTTTATACCGAGTAGATTATTTTTTTGATGACATAAAAGACTGGTATGAATATCCGCTGTCAGCAACGGTAAATGGAACTCTACTAAAAGGACGAACCGATTTTATGCTTGCCAAAGGAGATAAAAATCCTTCAACGCCATACTTTTTTATCCAAGAATTTAAGCCGTCTAAAAATATAAGCGACCCAGAAGACCAGTTACTTGCCGAAATGCTTGTGGCAATAAAATTGAGCAATAAAAATAAATTCTATGGAGCTTATGTTATTGGACAGCATTGGTTTTTTGTGGTAATAGAAAAATTGAAAAATGGAGATTACGAATATTTTGTCTCAAAAAGTTTAGATTGCCTTGATTTTGAACACTTAACACAAATTTATATTAACCTACAAGCAGTAAAAGAGCTTTTTTGCAAAGACTAAAATTAATTTTTGAAATTTTGAATTTGAGAAGTTTTGAACTGGTTTACACCAGATTAAGTAAAACTTCAAAACTTCAAAATTTCAAAACTTCAAAATTTCAAAATTTCAAAACTTCAAAATTTCAAAATTTCAAAACTCATGGAAACAAAAAAAAGTTATAATTTTTCAGAAATTGATTATAAAAAACTATCAATAATAGCAGATTTTAAACTTCAGACAGAACGAACTATTTTTAATGAATGGTTTAGTTATAAATATGAAATATCTGAGTTTGAACTAAAATATATAACAAATTTGTTGGACGTAAATGAATACTATTTGCAATATTATACAGAACATCAGTTACGTGCAAGATTTATTAGTCCATTTTTGAGCATCGTAAATTTGAATACAGATAAATTTAAAAGTTGGTTTGAATACGAGCTTTCTGGAACAGTAAATGGCTATGAATTAAGAGGAAATCCTGATTTTATGATAGCTTCTGGTGATATTTTACCAAAAAAACCGTATTTCTTTTTTCAAGAATTTAAAAAATCAAAAACAAATTCTAATCCCGATTTTCAACTACTGAGCGAAATGGCAGTGGCAATAGAAATAAATAAAATAAATATAATACGAGGAGTTTATAATATTGGCAGACATTGGTTTTTTATTATTTTAGAAAAAATAGATGAAGGAAAATACCAATATTATGAATCTGTAAGTTTTGATTGTTTAAAAATAAATGACTTGAAACAAATTTATATTAACCTACAAGCCGTAAAAGAACTTTTTTGCAAAGACTAAAATTAATTTTTGAAATTTTGAATTTGAGAAGTTTTGAACTGGTTTACACCAGATTAAGTAAAACTTCAAAACTTCAAAACTTCAAAACTTCAAAACTTTAAAAATGATAATAGCAGTAGATTTTGATGGAACAATTGTTGACCACGAATACCCTGAAATAGGAAAAACAAAATTATATGCTTTTGAAACTCTCAAACAACTTCAAAAGCAAGGGTATCAGTTAATTATGTGGACTTATAGAGCTGGTGAATACGAAAAAAAAGCAGTTGAGTTTTGTAAAGAAAATGGCTTAGAATTTTATGCAGTAAATAAAAATTATCCCGAAGAGGTTTTTGACAAAACTATTAGCCGTAAAATTTATGCCGATATTTATATTGATGACCGTAATATTGGTGGTTTTTTGGGTTGGAGCAAAATTTGGGAAATAATAAACGAAAATTCCGAAGAAACTTTTGTTCAAAAAGAAAAAGAGAAAAAGATGAAAAAAAGAGGTTTTCTTGGCTTTTTTAAGAAGTAATGAGTTATATAGTTGTCGTGTTTTTGAGTTGTGAGTTTCGCAAAGCGAAAGAAAACACGACAACTCAAAAACACGATAACACGACAACTCAAAAACTCAAAACACGACAACTCCAACACGACAACTCAAAAACTAACAACACGATAACTCAAAAATTATTTTTTAAGTATCAGATAGACAGGTAAGTGGTCGCTGTATCCTCCGTAATAATTTTTGCCACCGTAGGTTTTGCTTGGTATAAATTCGTCAATTTTTGTTTGATAATACATAAACCATTCTTCCTTAAAAATTTCGCCCTCGTTGGTGCAAATATGAAATCCCAAACGATTTTTCATTAAATTTTGTGATATAATAATATTATCCAACATATTCCATGCTCCCTTGTAGCTGTAACTCCCTTTTTCCTCTAAATCTTTGTCTAACATTGCATTAAATAGCTCAAGATTATCTTTTGAATTTCTGTTATTTGTAGCGTTTAGGACTTCTGCAATACTTTTATCTTGAGGCTCGTCGTTCATATCTCCAAGAATAACGATGTTTGCATTTTCGTCATTTTTTAAGATGTTATCAACCTGAGAACGGAGGATTTTTGCGGCATTTAGTCGTTTGTGTTCTGTTTCTGCCTGTCCGCCACTTCTTGATTTCCAGTGGTTAACAAATACATGTAAAGTATCTTTTTTATTTACAAGTCCCACAACATGTAAAATATCTCTTGTGTGATATTTTGCATTATCGGCAAGTCGCACCTCAATTGCTTGGTGGCTGATGTATTCAAATTCACTTTTTTTGTAGATAAGAGCAACGTCTATTCCACGTGGGTCGGGGCTTTGCTCGTGTGCAATGCCATAGTCGGCAGCCAATAGCAATGTGTCAGCAACTAAATCTTCCAAAACTTTGCGATTTTCTATTTCGCAAATTCCAACAATATCTGGAAGTTCTTTGTCGTTAATAGAACTAATAACTTTTGACAGGTCTGATATTTTTTTATCGTAGCGTTCTTTGTCCCATTTTTTCTTGCCGTTTGGTGTCCAATCGTTGTCTCCCGAATTGTGTGGGTCGTCGGTTATATCAAACAGATTTTCAATGTTATATGAAACTATCAAAAGCTGATTTTTGTCGCTTTTGTCACCACAATTTCCATCGCTTTTTAATGTTTTGCACGACGAAAAAAATATAAATACTATTGCTGTTGCTAGAAATAAAATTTTGTTGTTCATAAAAAGAGTTATAAAGTTAAAAGTTGTAAAGTGTGGCTACCCACTTAAAGTTGGACAGCAATTAATTATAAATTGTTAAAAATATTTA
>JAOZQN010000261.1 GCA_029932195.1 Bacteroidales bacterium
ACTGTAACATAAAACTTTACAATTAGTTTAAATCAGTGTTTTTTGAGGTCTGTATATAGAATTCTATGCCATCGTTAGGAGTATGTGTTTCTAAAAAAAACACATTTAAAACTTTCCTTCTACTACATAAATTGACTCTTCTGTAACTATAACTCCCATTGGTTTTTTTCGGATTGTTTTAACTACAATTTCTTTGTAGAAAAAATCGTCATCAATATAGTTTTTATTTACTGTTACAATAAACACCCCTTCACTTTTTGCTTCAATAACCTTATCTACAAGCATAATTCCAACTCCATCAGGAATAATGAATTCATTAATAATAAGCTCTGTTAACGAATTATTTTTAATAACAAAAATATGCTCTACAATATTTCCTTCTGAAATTTCACCAAAGTTATGTCGGCTAAATATTATTTTTTCAAAAATTGGCTCTTCCAATAATATTTCTACGTCTTCTTCTACTTCTACTCCAAACATTTGTCCCTCTTCGTCGTCTATTTGTGAAAAACCAGCAAAGGAAATAACAAAAAATAGAACAAATAGTAAACTTGTTTTTTTAAACTTCATTTTTTTTATGTTAAATGTTAATAATTAATTTTATGTAAAAAATTACTCTACATGATGATTTTTAAAATGAGATAAAAATATATTATTTTTCAAAAAAACAATTTGTAAGAAGGTTGTAGAGACGTTGCATGCAACGTCTTTACTAAATTGTTTTTTATCAAATTTTATATTTTTTTATCAAATAAAAAAAACATCATGTAGAGTAGTAAAAAAAAATATATTTTTATTTTCAGAATGTTTTTTTTTGAAGATTAAAATCTCTCCTTCCTATTTTATACAAAAAGCTCTAATTTTGCGAATTTCAGTAGAAGTTGTTTTTCTCCAGCATTTTTAAAATTTATTGTTGCTTTTGTGTTTGGGTAGTCGTTTTCTATTTTTAGCACTTCGCCAACGCCAAAACGATTGTGTTTTACTTTTGCCCCAACTTTTATGCCTGTTTTTTCATCAAAACTTTTGGGAGTAGCTGTTGTTCCTTTTTTTTATAAGTAGATTTACGATTTTATATTTACAATTTACAATTGGTTTACACCTTACTTTCAATTGATTATAATAAAATCAATGTTAAAGAACTTTTGTCATGCTACTTATGCTATGTTACCTAAATAAACTATTCAATTTACAATAATTTTTTTTAACCTAAACTCTTCATTAATAAAGAAAATTTTCAAAATAAATATTCCTGAATTAAGATTATTTACATTAATACTAATTTTATTATTATTATAATTTTCACATAACACTTGTTCTCCATTTATATCATATAATATAATTTTTTTTATTAAATCATTACTCTCGATTACTAAATTATTTTTAGCAGGAATTGGAAAAACATTAATAATATAAGGTTTTAATTCTTGTGATGCGTTTATGATAAAAGTAGAATCAAACTCTGTAGCTCCTATATCAATAGTGTCAAGATATATCCTTGGGTTGTTGTAAAAATCAGTTAATGGTATCTCAAGATTACTTGTATCTGGAATACCTGCATTAATACATAAGGAGTTTTTATCTAAGATATATTTTTTATTTTCAAATTGAATTATATTTGGATTCATATCAATACAGCCTTCTCCAAACCATGTGCTATCAGAAGCATTACGAATGTTGGAGTATGAAATATTAAAATCTCCGTCATTTGTTTTTGAAATTTCATTAGTATCTTCATTCCAAAAAATAGAATTGACAATATTAATTGTATGATAATTACCAATATAAAAAGCACAATTTTCAGAGTAATTATTAATCAATGTAGAATTTATTACTTCGGTATAAGTTCCAATGTAACTGCTTATAGCAGCCCCATATTCTGCATAATTATTTTCAAAAATACAATTTAATATTGTAATGCCTGATGACCCTTCAATGTATATTGCACCTCCATGTTCACTTGCATAATTATTATAGAATAAATTATTTTTAAAATTATTTATTCCACCCGCAAGCAAATATATGCAGCCACCAGTAATAGATTTATTATTGGAAAAAAAGCAATTGCTTATTGCTAATCCACCTTGATAAGTCATGACGTAAAAGACACCTGCTTTATCTAAAGCTGTATTATTTATAAAATTACAATTTGTAAAAATATTTTTCGTTGGATTTTTAGAATCATAATCTACAAAGTAATAGACTACTCCACCAATGTTTGCTTTATTATTTCTAAAACTACAATTTTCAAATTTATTATATCTATTGGAAGAGTAAATACGTAGCACTCCACCTTTATTATTGTCTTCTGTGATTGATTTACCGTATTCAAAAATACAGTAATTGAAAAATGAAGTATCTGATTGTTCAGTGCTAAGATTTATCCCAGCCCAACCACCATCTGTTGTTTGATTATTACTAAAATCTGTTGTATCATTAATTGTGAAAATAATACTATCGGTATAATTTCCCATACTAAAAATGCTTCCATTTACTGTTAAACTATAATGCCCTTGAAATTCTATTTCAACACCATGCTCTATAAACAAGAATGAATTTTCTGAAATTACAATATCATTTTGAATATAATAAGGAGAGTTTTCCTTTGTCCATATTCCTGAAACATAGGTGTTTTCTATTGTCGTTTGACTATTTGAATACTGTGCAAAAAATAAAAAAACAATCAATAAATAATATCTTTTTTTTGCTGTTATTAAGAAACTCATTATGTTTTTATATTAAGATTAATAATTGAATTGTGAGAGAATTATTTATGTTATCATCAAATTAGCAAGCCGATTTTATAACAACTTATTTTTTATTGCTTTTATCGTATTTTAGATTAGGAATAAACTAAATATGCCTTCCTAACTCCCTACACAAAAAGCTCTAATTTTGCGAATTTCAGTAGAAGTTGTTTTTCTCCAGCATTTTTAAAATTTATTGTTGCTTTTGTGTTTGGGTAGTCGTTTTCTATTTTTAGCACTTCGCCAACGCCAAAACGATTGTGTTTTACTTTTGCCCCAACTTTTATACCTGTTTTTTCATCAAAACTTTTGGTATTTGAACTATTAGATGTAGTTTTTGCTACTTTTTTAAGCCTGCTGTTGGCAGGTTTTTCAGGTGTAGTAAAAGTTGTATAATTATTTTGAGGTTTTTTTTCTGCAAATTTATTATTCTGATAATTATTTTTAAAGCTATTGTTTTTATGCTTAATTTCTAAATTTTCTATATCCTGATTAAAAAAATCGTCCTCACCAGCACGTTGATGCTCTACAAACTGCCCGCCAATTTCTTTTATGAAACGGCTTGGATTAGAGAAGTTTAGCTGCCCCCAACGGTATCTCATTTCTGCATGGCTAATCATCAAGTTTTTTTCTGCACGAGTAACGGCTACATAAAAAAGCCGACGCTCTTCTTCTAAATCTTTTTGGCTTGTTGCCGAAAATTGTGAAGGAAAAAGTCCGTCTTCCATGCCCACCACAAATACGTTTTTAAACTCCAAACCTTTTGCCGAGTGGATTGTCATCAAGCTGACTTTGTTTTTGTCGTCATCTTTTTCATTATCCTGGTTGGTTAGGAGAGCTACGTCTTCCAAAAATTTAGGCAAACTTGCGTCGTCTTCGTTGTTTACCGTAAAATCTTTTATGGCATTCAAAAGTTCCTGAATGTTTTCGTGCCTGCTAATTCCTTCTGGGGTTTTATCTTTGTATAAATCCTTCAAAATTCCTGATACTGAGGCTATTTCTTTGGCAAGGTCAAAAGCATTTTCATTAAATATTTTTGATGAAAAAGATTTCATCATATTAATAAAAACATACAAGCCATTTACTGCTCTGTTATTCAGACCAATGTCTATCGTGTTGATTTTTAGTAAAGTATCCCAAATAGAAATTCCATTTTGATTAGCATAAGCAAAAACTTTGTCTTCCGTAGTTTTTCCAATTCCTCTTCTGGGATAATTTAAAACACGCTTTAAAGCCTCGTCGTTGCTTGTATTTATAGTTAGTTGCAAATACGATAGAAGATCTTTTATTTCTTTTCTTTGATAAAAAGAAGTTCCGCCGTAAATTTTGTATGGGATTTTATTTTTTCTCAATCCTTCCTCAAAAATCCGTGATTGTGCGTTGGTTCGGTAAAGAATTGCAAAATCAGAAAATTGGTCGCCGTTTTCAAATTGCAAATTTTGGATATTTTCGGTAATCAATTCACCTTCTGCTCTATCTTTTTTTACCTGAACTATTTTTATTTTAGCACCAGTTTCATTTTCCGAAAAAACATTCTTTGGGATTTGCTTTTTATTGTTGGCGATTATGCTGTTAGCAGCTGCAACTATGTTTTTTGTAGAACGATAATTTTGTTCCAGTTTGAATAATTTATGCTCTGGAAAATCTTTTTTAAAATTAAAAATATTTTCAATTTTTGCTCCACGAAAAGCGTAAATACTTTGAGCATCGTCTCCCACAACACAGATATTCTTTCTCAATTCCGACATTTTTTTTATTATCAAATATTGAGAATAATTTGTATCTTGATACTCATCTACGAGAATAAATTGGAATTTTTTTTGATACTTTTCTAAAACCTGTGGTTTGTCTCGGAGCAAAATATTTGTGTAAAGTAACAAATCGTCAAAATCCATAGCTTCTGCTTTTCGGCAACGCTCTGCATAAAGCGAAAAAATACGAGAAGTTTCGGGGCGTTTGCTACCCAAGTCCTCTTTTTGCAGACCTATATTATTGGCATAATTTACGTGCGTTATTAAATTATTTTTGGATTTTGAAATTCGTCCCAAAATGATATTTGCAGGATATTGTTTAGGGTCAAGATTTAGGTCTTTTATTATGCTGCGTAGCACGCTTTTACTATCAATAGTATCATAAATTGTAAAACTGGATTTGAATCCGATATGTTCGGCTTCTGCCCTTAATATTTTTGCAAAAATGGAATGAAAAGTTCCCATCCAAAGATATTTAGTTTGCTCAAAACCAATTATCTTAGCTATCCGTTCTTTCATTTCTTTTGCTGCCTTGTTGGTAAAAGTTAGCGAAAGAATTGCATAAGGTGGAATTTTATTTTTGAGCAGGTGAACAATTTTGTATGTAAGCACCCTTGTTTTACCTGAGCCAGCTCCAGCAATAACCATTGATGCTCCGTTAATTTGTTCTACTGCTTGCCTTTGAACTTGATTTAATTCTTCTAAATAATTTTGCACAGATTTATTTTATTTACGGTTTTTTTACTAATGTTGAATAGAATTAGGTGAGATTCTAAAAAACAAAAATAGTTAAATGATTTCTAAAAAACAAGAAAAATGGAAAGCAAGTTTTTTATAATTTATAAAAAAATGTTATTAGATTCTAAAAATATTTTATCGCCTACTACTGTTATATTTCATTTTTCAATAAAAAATCTAATAGTGTTAAATGCTTTATTCCTTGTTCATTATCAAATTGGAATTGGTCTTGGCTGACAACATATTTGCTATAATTATCGTTGATTTTTTGCAAATTACCAAATTCTCTCTCTATTACTTTTTCGTCTGAAAGTAAATATGCAACTTGAATATAAACTCTATTATTATTTTTTTCTGCAATAAAATCAATTTCCAAATTTTTTATTTTTCCAATGCTTACTTTATATCCCATTGCTATTAGATGAGAAAATACAACATTTTCAAGAATTTTGTTAATATCTTGAGCCTTAAACCCTACTAATGCATTTCGTATTCCAACATCGGAAAAATAATATTTTTCGCCTATCTCCAAATATCTTTTTCCTTGCAAATCGTATCGTCTTGTTTTATTGATAAAAAACGCATCATTTATGTATTGCAAATAATTTAAAATTACCGAATTTGAAATTTTCATGTTCTGTGATTTTAAAAAATCTGCAATTTTTTTTGCCGAAACAATACTTCCTGTATTATCTGCCAAAAATAAAACCAGTCGCTCCAAAAAATCTACATTTTTTAATTTGTATCTTGCAACAACATCTTTTAATAAAATTGGTTGATAAATATTTCGCAAGTAAGTAAATACAACTTCTGCATCTTTTAAATCAAGATTTTTCAGAAAAGGCATACCACCAAATTTGATAAATAAATTAACAGATTCTTGATTTTTTTCTAAGTTGTGGAATTTACAAAACTCTAAAAAAGTCAATGGATTAATGCGAAACTGAACATACCTGCCAGACAGCATTGTAGCTAATTCTCCCGACAACAGCGATGAATTGCTTCCTGTTATATAAATATTGTAATTCTTTGTAAAAAAGTGTCTTACAGCTCTTTCAAAATCCTTAATTTCTTGTATTTCGTCTATAAATACTACATTTTCGGCTTGTTTAGATTTTTCCTCAATATAACGGACAAGTTTTTCGGAGGTATTGATTGTTGAAAATTCAAACAATTCTAAATTCAGATAAATAATATTTTTTTTTGGTTGCTTTTTAGAAATATAATTGATAAGCTGTTTTGTAAAATAGCTTTTTCCTACACGCCTTTGACCAACAATAACTTTTATGATTTCGTTATTTGCAAATTTTGAAATTCCTTCTATGTATTTCTCTCTTTTTATTATTTTCATTTTCGTAAACTTTTATTTTACTTATAATTTTGCAAATATAACAAAAAGTTTTAAATAAACTTACAAGTTTCAACTAAAAAATAAAAAGTTTTAAGTAAACTTACAACTTTAACAATATAACAAACACGTTTCCAAGTGGCAAAATGCCAGGTCAGAAAGTGTGTGGGTTAAAAACATGTAGTTTACCATATATTCTATTCGTGTAACCACAACTTTGTCAAAGTGAAAAAACTTTGACAAAGAGTGTTTTTTCGGGGTATATCTTCGCCTTTTATAAATTTTTGTGCGGGGATTTTGATAAAAAAAATTATACTGGCTCCTTGTGTCGCACGGAGAAATTTTTATTATCAAAATCCTTTTCTTTTTTCTGATAGAGTGAACTATTGACTGCGAGCTATACGGAAACCGAGGTATTCGTAACTGCCAGCGGGGTTGACCCGGTAACGATAAGCAGAACGACAGCCTGTAGCGTAGTAATTCCAACCGCCACCACGCAAAACACGGTAAGAGCCACTTGAAGGGCCAGTTGGATTATCAGTTGGGCTACTATAATAATAATAACCATTATACCAATCTGAACACAACTCCCATACATTTCCAGACATATCATAAATACCAAGTTGGTTTGCTATTTTTGTGCCTACCTCATGGGTTGCATTTCCTGAATTACTATCATACCAAGCTACGTCTTCTATATTATCGCTACCGCTGTATAAATAATAATCGGTATAATTTGTTCCGCCTCTTGCAGCATATTCCCATTCTGCTTCGGTGGGCAGTTTGCCTCCATAATATTGGCAAAATTCATTTGCTCCAAACCATGTTACACATATTACTGGGTGGTTTTCGTAACCTGTTACTGGCTCCCATGTTCCGCTGTTGTTGTGCAAACCGAAATCTGTATAACCAGAACTTTCTTCAATCATTGTTTCTCCTGCGTATTCTCCACTAATAACTGTGCTACTGCCATAGGCATTTAAGAAATCGGCATATTCTTGGTTAGTTATTTCATATTTACTTATGCTAAAGTCATCAAGTGTTACTGTATGAACAGGAGCCTCAACACCACTACAATCACTTTGCCCTGTTCCACAGCCCATTTCAAAACTACCGCCTGTTACTGCTATCATTTCTACTATAAAATTGTTTTCAAGTGTTATAAAAGTCATATTGTCGCTTTCGTCATATATTCCCGTGTTTTCCAAAGAGCTAATTTTTATTTTGTATTTTGTTCCTTCTGCCTGATTTGCAGGAATATTCCATGTGTATGAACCGTCGCATTCGGTATTGCTTTCAATAACATCATCAAGAACTTGATTATTATAAAGTTCTATTTTAACATTTCCTTCCAAATCGGAAAAAATCCAAGTAATATCGTGTGAAGTTCCTCGTTTCCAAGCCTCCGAATTAGAGGGAGAAGTAATTGTTAGAGTAGGATTTAATTCTGTTAAAGAAATTACAGCATCGGTAGTTTTTCCTTTATCTACCTGAAAATCTCCTTTTGAGGTTGCATATTCATTATAAGAAACTTCAATAGTATAATATCCTTCGTCTAAATCGCCAAAAATTGCTTCTCCATTAAGGTCGGTAGATTTTGTAGAAATATCCGATAAACCAAGAGTAAGTTTTACGTTGGCTTGCTCTAATTTTTCTCCAGTTTCTGCATTTTTCACTGTTACTTTCAGCTCGCCTACTTTTTTACAGGACGTAAACGAAATTGATAAGATTATTAATACAAATAAAATAATTGTTGTTTGCTTTTTCATAATTAATGAGTTTTAAATGGTTATAATTAATCATTTGCAAATAGAACAATTCATTTTTATTTTATTAGCAAAATACTTTTCTTTTCTCACTTTATACTTGAAGTGAACTATTGGCCACTAGCTATTCGGAAACCGCGCCTGTCGTAATTGAAATTCATATTGTAACGAGAAGCAACTCGGCAGTCAAAATCGGGGCTACCCCAACTGTGACCACGCAAAACATGGTAATAGCCACTTAATGGTCCTTTTGGGTTATTGGTTGGGCTTGTGTTATAATAACCACTGTCATACCAATCCGAACACCACTCAGACACATTTCCAGTCATGTCGTGTATGCCAAGTTGGTTTGTGTTTTTTGTTCCTATTTCGTGGGTATTAAAACCTGAATTGTCATAATACCAAGCTACATCGTCAATGGTATTGCTTCCACTATAAGTAGTCTCTGGACGGAAATAGGTAATAAGCAATCATACAGTGTGTTATCT
>JAOZQN010000848.1 GCA_029932195.1 Bacteroidales bacterium
GACATTACTGACTTATAGTGGATATTTAACAACACGAAAAGAAATATCACGAAAAGAATATGAACTAGCTATCCCAAACTACGAAATTAAAACAATTTTTCAAGATACGATTTTAGAATGGCTAAAAATTGATATTAAATTGCAAAAATCACTATTAAAAGACACTACAAACTATTTAATAACCAATGAAATAGCGAAATTTGAAAAAGGTTTTAAAAAAGTTATAGGCGACACATTTAGTTATTACGATGCCGCAAAAAATCACGAATATGTTTATCATTCTTATGTTCTTGGTTTACTTGCAATTATTGGCGACGATTACATTATTAAATCTAATGGAGAAGGTGGCGAGGGTAGATATGATATAATGTTAATTCCACATGACAAATCTAAATATGGAGTTGTAATTGAAATAAAACAAATAGAGAAGCAAAAAGAAAAAGAAAGTGATAAAGATTTCAGAAAACGAATTAATGTAAAGATTAAAGATGCTCTAAGCCAAATAGACAGAAATAAATATTGCAAAACACTTATTGACAATAAAATAGAACAAGAAAAGATAATCAAACTCCCAATTATTTTTGCAGGAAAAGAGCCTTATATTATTCCAAAGAATTTAAAAACAAATTAAACAAGAAACAATATTTTTTTATTTACCGTGCGATATTGTACATAGTAATTTACCATTAAATTTTATTTATCATGAAAAAGTTAAATCTTTTTTTAGTATTTATTATGTTGTCTATTACAGGATTTGGGCAAATAATAATTAGTTTAGAAGGCACAGGAGCGTCCAGCGAAGTAACCACCGTAGAAGTAGTAAACTTGTCTAACTGCACAAGTATAGAAGTTCTGGGAAACGGGTCTTTAAATTTAACAACAGGAGCAGTAGGTGTAGAAGAGTTTGAGAATTTAGAGAGTAATGTTATTTCCAGTTATCCTAATCCTTTTGGCAATTCAACGAGTATTGAATTTTATGTAAGCCAAAGCGATTATGTAACAGTAACTGTTTGTGATATTGCAGGAAAAATTGTAGCAGATTATGGCAGAGAGATGACAGCAGGAGTTCATTCTTTTGAATTTACTGCCAATAATTTTGGTATGTATTTTATTAATGTTTCGGGAACAAATTTTGTAGAAAGTTCAAAGGTAATTTGTTTGTCTAACAATTCGCAACAAGCTCAATTAGTTTATAACGAACAAATAGCAGGAGCAACAACAGAGAAGAGTTATAAAAGTTCCAAAGATTTTACATTTAGCGAAGGCGATATGCTAAAAATCAAAGGAATATCTGGTGATTATGCTTATGCTACTGTAATTGTTGTAGAACCAACAGTTTCGGAGACCTATACTTTTGATTTTGTAGCTTGCACAGATGGAGATAATAATAATTATGCAGTTGTAACAATAGGCACTCAAACATGGATGGCAGAAAACATAAAAACAACAAGCTATGTAGGTGGTGGCGATATTCCACTTGTAGAAGACAATACAGCATGGGGCGACCTTGCAGACGATGATGAAGATGTATCTAAAGCCTATTGTTTTTACGATACAGACGGAAATAGTGCAGGAGAAATATACGGAGCATTATATACTTATGCCGCTGCCACAAATGGAGACAATACAGGAATAGGTGTTCAAGGTGTTTGTCCAACAGGTTGGCACATGCCAAGTGATGACGAATGGACTGCATTAGAAACAGAACTCGGAGACGAAGCTGGCGGAAAATTAAAATCTACTTGCATGGAACTTTGGAACGACCCAAATACAGGAGCAACCAACGAAAGTGGTTTTTCGGCTCTTCCGGGCGGCTACCGCAACCACAGCGGTGGAAGTTCCAGCAGTATTGGCAGCACTGGCTACTGGTGGAGTGCTACCGTTCATAGCAGTTCACTCGCTTGGTACCGGAACCTCGGCCATAGCTACGCCGCGTCCTTCCGGAGCAACTACTATAAGAGTTACGGCTTTTCTGTGCGTTGCGTAAGGGATTAGATTATTTGATTATTTAAACCATTGATTATTTGGGGGTTTGGGGGCTTGCCCCA
>JAOZQN010000849.1 GCA_029932195.1 Bacteroidales bacterium
GACAAAGCAATACTTGAAAATAATATTTACGGAGTAGATATTAACGAAGAAAGTGTAGAAATAGCAAAACTTTCACTTTGGTTACGCACAGCACAAAAAGGCAGACATCTTTCAGACTTATCTAGTAATATAAAGTGTGGAAATTCACTCATAGACGACCCGAAAATTGCAAAAGAAAAAGTTTTTAAATGGGACGAAGAATTTAAAGAAATATTTGACGCAGGTGGATTTGACGTAATAATCGGAAATCCCCCTTATGGAGCAAAACTTAGCAATAAAACTAAAAAGTATTTATCAAACGAATTTCCCGAACTACAATTCAAAATAGATACGTATTCTGTTTTTCTATTAAAATCAATAAATCTTGTAAAAACCAACGGATTAATTTATTCAATTATTCCTAACACTCTATTAGATAACTATTTTGAAGAAAAAGTTAGAGAAAAACTTTTATTCAGTAATCAAATTATTGAAATAATAGACTTAGATGACAAAGTATTTAGCGATGCTGTTGTTCATTCCATGATTTTTGGTTTTCGTAAATTGCAAATTGAAAACTATAAAATTTCAATACGCTCTTCTAAAAATATATCTTCAAAACAGCATATAATTCCGTGTGAATACTTCAAGACACAAGAAAAATATTTATTTTCCATACGAAATTATAAAGTTAAAGATTTTTTAACCAAAATTGCTATAAATAGTATAACATTAAAACAAATTATTGATATACGGCAAGCCATAAAAACAGGAAATGATAATATTTATATATCCAAAAAACAGGAAGATGATAATTTCAAACCTGTATTAGGTGGTAAACATATCCAAAAATGGAGTGTAATACCAAGTAATTTATTTGTAAATTATGGTAAACATCTTGCATGTCCGAGAGATTATAAAATTTTTGAACAAGCAAAAATATTAATAAGAGAAGCCGGGAATAAAATTACAGCAACTTACGATGAAAATAATTACTATATTTTATCTTCATTATACAATGCGATTTTGATAAATGACAATTATAATTTAAAATTTATACTATCACTAATTAATTCAAAACTGTTTCAATATCAATTAAAACTAATTGCATTTGATAAGACGAAAGGAGCTTTTACAAAAGCGAGGATATTCCATTATTATGAATTACCTATTAAAATATTACAATTAGAAAAACAACAACCTTTTGTCAAAAAAGCAGATTTAATGCTTCTGTTAAATGATAAATTACAAATAAAATCACAAAAATTTATAAAACGAATAAAATCAAATACAGAACTTGAAAAATTAAGTAATAAGCTCAAAAAATTCTATGATTTTGATTTTAAAACGTTTATTTCAGAGCTCAAAAAGAAAAAAATAAAACTCCCTTTTAAACAACAAGACGAGTGGGAAGAATATTTTGACAGCTACAAAACAGAAATAAACAAATTACAAACTCAAATAAACCAGACAGATAAAGAAATTGATAAAATGGTTTATGAACTTTACGAACTTACAGACAAAGAAATTGCAATAATTGAAAATGAGATAAATTAAAAATATGTTCAAATTTGGTTTCACATAACATGATACAAAATAGTTCATCTGTGCAAGCATGATGAAAAAAAGCACACAACATTGTGCTGGATGTCATTTTTTTTATTTTTTTGTTTCGCCTACGGCTCACAAAAAAATAAAAAAAACGCCACCAGCACATATCCGTTAGCACCAACTCAATAAAACAACAATAGGTATGAAAGCAAAACCGACATATCAAGAATTAGAAAAAGAAATAGAAGAACTTCGTAAGAAACTGTCAAATAAAAATAATGAAGAAGACTTTAAAGAAAAACGTAAAGAAGTCGAACAAGCCTTAAAAGAAAGTGAAAATCGCTTAAAAGCATTTTCCGATGTTTCAAGCGAAGCAATATTTTTCTCTGAAAAAGGAACTTGCATTGAAGCAAACCAACGAGCAAGTGAACTATTCGGATATTCATATAATGAACTGATAGGAATATTCGGAACCGATATTATTGCACCAGAGAGCAAAAAAAATGTTACTAAAAAT
>JAOZQN010000262.1 GCA_029932195.1 Bacteroidales bacterium
CTTTGCTTTTCTTGCAATCTTTGCAATTTCGTCCATAGAAGTTTTATAAAATCCATAACGACTAAATAACTTTGATGCAACATTAATAATTTTATCTTTCGTATTTTTTGGCATAATCTATTTTAACAAACTGACTAATTTTGTTTTTTGGCACAAAGATAGAATTAATTTTTTAACTCCAAAAAAAATTCATATTCTTTTTTGAAAGTTATATCTAATTGTTTATATAACTGTGGGTTTGTTTTTTTTGTGCATAACGCCTGAATCATTGTGAGCCGTGCGGGTTGCAAAGTTACTCGTTTTTTTTGATAATTCCAAATCTAAATAAACTCTTTTTTGTTAAAACAATCCTATTTTCACATCATTAAATCTACAATTTCTGAATGGTTAAATATAAATTATTTTTTTCTAACAACCCAAGCATCACAGTCATATCTGTTATATCTGGAACCATTTGGGTTTTCAATAACGGTTACAAAATACAAATCGCCATTTTGAGATAACGATGGTTCTCCTATTCCAAGAGAATTACCACTTGACAATACCAATTCTGGAGCGTTCCAATCATTCCAAGAATTGCCTTTGATACTTCTGTAGATTGCCAATTTTTTATCACCATCTGAATAGTTGGTTGTAAAATATAAATACCAATTATTAATTGTATTATCAAAAAATAAATGAGGTTGAATATGTTCACTATCCACATCCCCAAAATTATTTATTGAAGATACGTTTTGTGCCTCTTGCCAAGTTAAACCATTATTATTACTGATAGAATACCAAATATTAAACTTGCTTAAGTTTTGTGGATGATTTTCTCTTTCAAAAAAAATAATCAAAGTATCATCTGACAAGCGTTCAATATGTGGATTGTCTTCATTGTGTATTGAATTAATTTGAGTGGGAAAAGCGAGCCCTTCTACAATTAAATTTCTATCAACATTATTTTGATACCATATATTATTATCATAAGGGTCAGATTCATTTTGTTTCATATAGACGAAAAAATCAAAATTATTATCAGACAGATTAATCCCCTGTGGTGCACCTTCGTTAAAAACTGGAATTGCAATATTTACTGACTCCCAAGTTAAAAACTCATCGGTTAAGAATTGGCGTTTAGAATGATAAATATTACCGTGAATCCATTTTTCAGTATTATTTGGATTGGTTTCAATATCCATATCTAATATATTCCCACGAATATATAGATGTGCTTTTTTTTGATTTGCTCCAGAGTTTGCAAATGAAATTAAATCAGCTGTAATATAAATGCAGTATAAATCTAATCCATCTCTTGTAATAAAAAGACCATCTTCCCATGCTTCAGAATTTATAGATAATGCTTTTGGAGTTTCAAAATCATTTGACAAATGATTTGTAATAATAATGTTATCTTTAACTCCAGACCAAGTTACTGTCTTATCCTTTTCACAAGAAAGTAAAAAACTCATTATAAAAATGATAGTAATTATTTTGTTAAAACTCATTATATCTATTTTTTAAATTTATAAATTTTAGGGCACTCCTAAAAACCCATAACTCTGCGTTATACAAAATTATTAAAATACTCATTTACAGGAGTAAACTCAAACTTTAAGAATTTTGAAAGCCTTGATTTTTGAGTTTTTAGGAGTGCCCTTTAACCTTTTATTGTAATTTTTTGTTTCGGCTATCCGCTCTGGATGTCAAGGCAACACGTTGCCAAGTGCCTCTGACATCTTGGCTCGAGTTGAGTAAAAAATCGGAGTGGACTCAACTTTTACTTATCTACATTTTTCAAAAAATCTTCTTTTGACGATTTTTCCCAGAGAAGATACATATCATTAAGTGCTCCAGTTAAAACTGCGTCGTATTTTTTGTTTTTAGCATCTTTAAAAGAAATTTCTTTTATGTAGTCTTTAGCTCTTTGTAGGGCATCAATTATTACGCCATCACTTATGTATATTCTTGCTTCTGACTCTAATTCGCCATCAAATTCTGATTGCTCAAAAATGAAAAATAAATTTTCGTCTTTGTCATAATAATAATTTATTTTAGTCCAATAACCTTCTTCACCAGACTCTTCTGTAAGTTTAACTATTTTCCCATCGTTGTAATAAGCGTCCCATTCTATATACACATGGTATTGAAAACCATCTTCTTCTTTTACTCCATCGTAGATCGCTTCTTTAAATTTATAGTTATAAAGATTACTTTCTATTTTAGAAAACTCATCTTTTATAAATTGAATTTTATCTTCCTTTGTTGGCTCTTTTGGAGTGTTATCAACTACCTCTTTGCTATTATTACCGCAAGACAATAATAAAAAAGCAACAAATATTACTAATAAAATTAATTGTGTTTGTTTAATTTTTTGGCTACCCACGTAAAGTTGGACAAATTTTAAATATTCAACTCTTTCCAACGTGCTGTTTTTATTGCCAAAGGCAATAAAAATGGGACTTGGAAACGTGTTGCCTTGATAGTTAAGCTGTCCAACCTTACGTGGGTAGCCAATTTTTTTCATATTTTTTTTCAGTATTAAAAAACTAAAGTTTGAGTCCACTCCGAGAAGTTTATTTTTGTAAAAATAGTTCTAATATCACATCATCAAATCTACAATTTCTGAATGGTTAAAAATACATTTTTTTTATGGAAACCACAAATTTTTAAAATACTTTTTTTATGAAATTTTATTAAAACATTTTTTATTTTACCTTTGCGTGTAGTTTTTAATTATTTAACCCTTTTAAAATTAATTATCATGAAAAAAGTTTTTTATTCCTTAATGCTTTTTGCATTTGCAAGTATGTTATTTTCGTTGGTGGCGGAAATGTAGAAGAACAAGTAATTGGTGAGTGGACAATAGAAGAAGCGTCTTTTGTTAATTTAGATGAAATTGTTACATTTTTCACAAAAGATATGGGAGATTTAGAAGAAACTGATATTGAAGAATTTAAGCAAGAATTAAAAGATGATATGCTTTCGGATATAACTGGTTCTAAAATTATTTTTAACGAAGATAAAACAGTAATGATAGACGGAAAAGATGGAGAATGGAAACTCAGTGAAGACAAAAAGAAAGTTATAGCTACTCGTGAAGACGAAACTTTTGATTTTGTTATTGATAAAATTGCTGCAGATGTTTTTGATTTCACTCTTGTTATTAAAGAAGATGGTGTTGAAATGAAAATAAAATGTTCTTGTAAAAAATAAGTTTTTTTTAAAACGCCGACAGGTCTTGCAGACGCTGGCGGGTTTTCGGAGAACCTATAAACGCTGACGAATTTTATAAATTCAGTATAAACAAAAAGCTGTTAAAAATTTAATTTTAACAGCTTTTTTTTACTTTGTAAAATTCAAATTTTACTCTTCGTATTTAATTACATCAACAGGGCAACTATCTGCCGCTTCAATAATTTCATCTTTGTAATCGCTGAAATTTGCTCCTTCTATTACTGTTGAAAACTCGTCTATTTCAAAAACCTCTGGGGCTGTGTCTTCACACAATCCGCAAGATGTGCAACCATCTTCTATCCATACTTTTTTCATGATATTTATGTATTATTTTGTTAGTATAAAAATTTGTTTAATTGTTACATGTTTAAGTAGTGAATAATTAATAATGAACAATGAATAATTTTGTGGACACTTAAAATATAGAAGTGTCGTTTATATTTGTTCAACTACTTAATGTAACAATATTGCAAAAATACGAAAATATTTTTAATTAAACAAATTTTAAATGTTAAATAAAGATAAAAACATCTTTTTATTGTTATTTGCGTAAAAAATGGATTTTAAGATGTTGCAAACAGTTAAAATTTCACACCAACAGTTACCATTCCTTGCCCTGTTGTGTATGCGAGTTCTGGTTTTGGTTCGTCTATGTATCCATTGTAAAGAAAATACGAATCGTTTTGAGTAGAGTGGATATATGCAAAATCTAAATAAACATTTCCTGTTACAATTCCAATTCCTCCCGAAATTTGTGTTCTCGTTGCATCGGTTCTGTCTAAAACGTCTAAATTGTAAGGATTTCCGTAAAGGGCATAACCACCTCTTAGGCTTACCTGCCCGAGTCTAAATTCTGCTCCTCCTCTAAAATTATGTGTTGCAACAAATTGCTCTCTTATATCTTCATTTTCATCAAAATAATTATAAAATTGAGATGACATTCTCATTGAAGAATAATCAATGTATTCATATTCAGCACTTAGCAAAGCAAATTTACCTACTACGAAACCAGCATCTGCAATCAACCGAAGTGGAGTTGTTATTTTATAAATTCCTCTATATGCCTCAGAAGTTGTTTGTGCTGAGAGAGCGTCTGGTTGGTCATAAGCATTATCATCTTCCGACATTGGAGCATTCCAATAAGATGACAACGAGGTAGAATATTGTTCCGAAACCGTAAAAGCTGTTGGTGTGTGTATTGCTCCACCAATTCTAATAAAATCAAGTGGTCGGAGAATAATTCCAAGTTTTAAATTTACTCCCGAACCGTTTACTCTTAAATTTTCTGAATAAGTAAAATTATCTAAATTACAACTATCTTTAAATCCAAATTCTGTATAATTTGATTTCTCTTCATAAAAAAAACTTTGTATTCCCATAGTTGCTCCTATGTATAAAAAATCGCTATAATTTGCTCCTACAGAAAAAGCATACTCCCCTGATCCACCTTTTTTGTCAATTATTTTTCGTTGAGTTTGTCCGTATTGAGGATCAGACTCACCTTCTGGCAAGTTCCAGAAAAGTGGATTGGTATATAAATATGTAACAGTATCTGCAATATCTATAAGATAAGTATCGTATGCAGGAAATGCCACGTAACTATCTAATTCGTCCACTGTTTTGCCATCTGCACTAAACATAAAATCGTTCAGCATTGAGCCTTTGTCGTTTGTTCCTTCAATTTGAGTGTAATTTGTGTAATTATTTAATCTATTGTATGTTGCACCCATACTAAATCCTTTCCAGCCATCGATATCATCATCTACAAAAGCCATAACTCCTCCTATGTTTCCAAGATTAAAACCGTATTTTTTGTTGTTAGAAACAGTGTTTCCTGAAAAAGTAGCATCTGTATTATTTTCTAACATACTCGGACTCATTGCAATTTCGCCTCTGCGATAAATTGCTATTCCCGCAGGATTGGTGCTTAAAGTGGATAAATCGCCACCCAAAGCTCCAAACGAACTACCCGTTGCAGCAAAACGTGCCGTTCCACTATAGTATTGCTGCGAATATCTTAAAGCATCTATTCCATTTTGTGCCAACATTGTGCCAACAATAGAAAATAACATTATTGATAAGAATATTTTTTTCATGATTTTAAGTTTTTTTATGTGAATAATTGTTAAAAATGTATTTTTACTAAATTTGCCAAAGTGTTAGTAAATGAAGAATTAAAAAATGACTTTTTTTATTCTATTACTTAACTTTGGCAAATTTTTAATATTGTTTAATTTTTAATATTTAGTTTTGAATTGACATATATTAATAGGTAGCCAATTAAAAATTAAAAACTTAACACTTTATAATATTATCTTCTTCCTCCTCCTGAACGTGATGAACCTGAACTTCTGCTTGAACCAGAACTTCTTGAACTTCCACTACTACTTCTTGTGCTACTTCCACTACTTCTGTTTGAACCACTGCTTCTTGTGCTACTTCCGCTACTTCTGTTTGAACCACTACTTCTTGTGCTACTTCCACTGCTTCTGTTTGAACCACTGCTTCTTGTGCTACTTCCGCTACTTCTGTTCGAATTTGTGTTACTTCTTGTAGATGTTCCACTACTTCTGTTCGAATTAGTATTGCTTCGGCTTGTATTTGTTCCACTACTTCTGTTAGAATTAGTGTTACTTCTCGTTGATGTTCCGCTTGTTCTTGAGTTATTTGGCGAACTGTAATTACTTGTTCTATTTGTAGTTCCGCTTGTGTTTGTTCTACTTGTTGTGCCAGTGTTTGTTCTATTGTAGTTTGAAGTTCGGTTTACCGAAGTTCTATTTGTTGTATTTGTTCTTGAAGTATTTGCATTTGCAGTTCTTGTTCCATTATTTGATGTGCGAGAAACATTTCCATTTGCAGTTCTACTTCCGTCGCTTGTTCGTGTTCGTGTGTTTCCTGTGGCTCTGGTTGATGTTCGTGTGCCTGTGTTGTTGGAATATCTGTTATTATAACCATTATTGTAACCATTGTAACCGTATCCGCTGTCGTAATAACCATCATTGTATCCGTTCCAGTAACCGTTGTTATATCCTGAATAATAGCTACTTCCGTAATATCCTCCATAATAAGAGCCATAACAGTGGTGGTGGTGATATGGTCTGTATCCCCAATAACTTGAATAATAAGGTCTGGAATAATACGGTCTATAATAATATGAGTCGTAATAATAATCGTCGTAATAATAGTTGTCGTAAACATATACTCCATGAAATCTATTCAAACGAGATGAATAACTGTCGTCTATAATGACATATTCAGAATACTCATCATAAACTTCCTCGTCATCTACATAATAATTATCGGCAGTGCTTTCTGTTATTATGACAGAATCACCCTTTACTTCTACGTTTTCTTCTGCTACTTTTTTGTAAACAACTTTTTTGGATCGCTTTGGCGAATAATAAACGTCGTCGTGCACAACGTAGGTAGTGCTACACGAAGCAAAAAATAATGCTGCTATTAACGAAATGATAGATAATTTTTTCATAGTTTTGTCCTCCTTAGTTTTTAGTTAGTTTTAACTATATAGTTTAAATGTTTTATTGTTTATATTCTTTTACGAAGCGTTTATGAAAGTAAAAGTTAAATTTATTTAAAATGCGTATTTTTATTTCAAAATGATATTTAAGTAAGCAAGTGTTTAATTTTAAGTGTTTAGTTTTTAATTAGCTTTAGCCTGATAATAAATATATTAGGAAACAAAGAAGTATTTTTTATATCTGTTTACTTAATTAAAATTTATCTGTTAAAATTTAAGACTATTATACATTCGCAATATACGAATTATTTATGAATATAAAAGTTAATTTTATTTAAAAGCATATTTATTATTTGTTATCCATTGAAAATGAGGACAAATAGTCAATTAGGAATAAATCAATCGTATCAGAGGCTATTGGCTTTTAGCAATTGGCTATTAGCTCAGTTTTTATCGCTTTGCAAACCTAAAAGCTTCCAATATGTTACACACTCAAATCAATCGTAAAATTATAAATCTAAAATCATAAATTTACTTAGATTGCTATTTCTAATATTTTACGGCTAATTTCAAGTGTTAAATCTCTTGTTTCAGACATGGCTGTAAGTCCGTGATTTTCAAGAGCATTGATAATATCATCTATTTTTTCGGCGGTAATATCATAATCGGATAAATGAGTTTTAACACCTAAACTTTCAAAAAAATCTCTTGTTTTGCTAATTGCTAAATCTATTTTATTGTCGTCATCTCCTGTTTTAATATCCCAAACTCGTTCTGCATATTGAAGTAACTTTTCTCTTTTTTGCTCCTTTCTTACTTGCCAAATAGCTGGTTGCAAAATAGCAAGAGTTTTTCCATGATCTATTCCAAATAAGGCAGTTAGCTCGTGTCCAATCATGTGAGTTGTCCAGTCTTGCGGAACACCTGCACCAATTAATCCGTTGAGTGCCATTGTTGCACACCAAACAAGATTTGCTCTGATATTATAATCTTCGGGATTGTCAATTGTTTCTCGTCCTATTTCTATGAGCGACAATAAGATACCTTCTGCTACACGGTCTTGGAATTTTGCATTTACTGGGTAGGTAACATATTGTTCAACCACATGAATAAATGTATCTACAACTCCATTTGCCACCTGAGATGCTGGTAGTGTGAATGTTAAAGTAGGGTCTAATATTGAAAACTTAGGGAATAAAGCAGGATTGGAAATAACATGTTTTCCATGATTATACGAAATTACTCCTCCGCTATTCATCTCCGAACCTGTTGCAGGTAAAGTTACAACAGCTCCCATTGGTAAACTTTTTATGGTTAGAGCTTGTGAAAAACCGTATTTTAGTAAATCAGTCAATTTTTCACCATCGTAATTTGCTGCAAGATTTACAAATTTTGTTCCGTCCATAACAGAGCCTCCTCCAACGGCGAGCAGAAAATCTATATTTTCTTTTTTCACAATTTCAACTGCTTTTATTAGTGTTTCATATTTCGGATTTGGTTCTATTCCTCCAAATTCAATTATTTTACGATTTTTTAAACTTGCCTTAACCTTATCCAAGGTGCCAAATTTAATTACACTTCCACCGCCATATAATATTAATACTTTGGCGTTTTTGTCTATCAAACTGTCTAATTCCTCTAATCTGTTTTTTCCAAAAACGATATGAGTAGGGTTGTAAAAATCAAAATTTTTCATGTTTTTTTTTATGCGTTTTTTGTATATAATATTTGGGCGTTTTTCATATCTACTTTACACTTTCTAAATTTCAATTCATTAGCGTAGGGTTTTAAACCCTACGCTAATGAATTGAAATTTAGATTATTATTGTGTTTTTTATTTTATAAACAAATAAAAAAAGTGTAAACTACTTTTGGTTAATATGAAAAACGCCAATATTTGAATTTCAAAATTCCTTTACCATTTTTATAATAGTTCCTTTTATGCCTGGTGATAATGTGTCCAAATACTGATTTTGTGTAAGAAAGGAAATTTCGTTAGATAAGTTTGGGTGTTTTTTTATTATTTTAAGAATAAGCCTGAAGGCAATATATCTAACTGATGGTTTTTTATTAATTCCTTCCACTGTCTC